>JAZLJE010000237.1:0-2721 GCA_045617705.1 Ruminococcus sp. | reverse complement strand
CTCATCTATACATACGGCGTAACAAAAGGCAGGATAACCCTCCCGCAGATGTGCAGATACCTTTCTGAAAACCCTGCAAAACTCTACGGTCTCTACCCGAAAAAGGGCGTAATTTATGACGGCTCTGATGCCGATATCGTTATCTATAACCCCAAAAAGGAAACGACTATTACAGCAAAAGATACTTTCAGCGCGTGCGACTATGCACCGTTTGAGGGAGTAAAAACGCAGGGCGAAATCGAAAAAGTTTTCCTTCGCGGTAGTGAAGTCTATTCAAACGGCAAAATGGTAAAAGAAAACATCGGCAGATTTATCCCGCGTGAGAAGCCGTGTTGTAATCTTGACAATTCAAAATAGTATGCTATAATATAAATACAAAAAGGCAACCGATAGACGGTTAACCCTAAATTAACAGTTTTGAAATAACCGCTAAGTTGGAGCTTGGGCGGTTATTTCTTTTTTGCTATACTTATAACAAGAGCAATAATTGCTACGATTAGTGAACCAAAGAGGAACATTGATTCGTAAGTAACCATTGACACCCCTCCTTTCCGGAGGGAAAAGTGTCCCTCCTTAAAAAAGAAGGGCTAACCGCCTACCGTCAGGTTGAAACTCAACCTTGGTTGCCTTTTCGGGTACTTTATGTACCGAAATAATAGTATCATATTCGACCTTTTGTGTCAATAAAAAACAGAATAGAAAAATCAAGGCACTATCAAACGATAGTGCCTTTTTGCGTGAAAATTTCTATGCTGTTGCTTTTTTGTTTTTTCTGTTTTCGATTGCTTTGAAAATCAACGGATAAACGGTCATAAACAACAGCGGAGCCGATGCCTGCAATAAAAAGATTGCTATGCCGACATTTATCAAATCGCCCAAAGGTTTAACTACGACTGTCCAGTAGAAGATAAACAGCAAACCTCCGACGAAACAACGAAGTACCTTCTGAATATTTGTACCGCTGATATCAAATTTTATAAAGCGTCTTTCGATAAACCAGCCTATCATAATACCGAAAAATCTTCCGGGGTCACCGAAACCGCCGATTGTCATTTTCTTGGGGTCTACGAGGAGTTCACCGTCAACATAGTCCATTGGATATTTTCTGTAGTAAATGAAAATTACAACAAGAATGCAGAGTACAAGCGAAACTATTAAGACGACAATATCCAAGTTAGGGCGTTTTTGCAAAAGTTTGTCTGTAAAGAAAACGACAAAAGCCGCAACAACTCCTGTAAGCGCACCGACAAGTACGTCCTGAGGGGTGTGTACTCCGACATAAATCCTTGAGAACATCGTAAGGAAAACCATAATGGCAAAGACTACGCAAAGAGCCTTATATTTTTTGTAATATGCAATAAGTCCGCCGTAAAATCCGCTTGTTGATGAACTGTGTCCGCTTGGGAAAGAATATCCCGTAGCACCGCTCATTACTTCCGGCAAAGGTTTAAGACGGCTGTTTCTTATCCACGGTCTGTACACACAGAAAGCAGATTTAAGCCCTGCGTTTTCAAGTGAAGAAAAACCGTATGAGGACAAACCGAAGATGCCGGCTTTTTTATCTACTGCCCAAAAGAGTATCAATCCCGGAACAAGCATATAGTAGTCAACGGCAATCATAGTAATAAACGCAAAGAAACTGTTAAAGCAACTGCCGACAGTATCTCGTATCGCCTGCAACCACAAAAGTATTTCAATATCCATAAAATAACCCCTTATTTATTTAACTTCTATGCCTTTTTGTGCCATAGCGTTTTCAAATTCCGAAAGGTCGTTTTTGCACGATACGGGGGCGTCGCAGTTTTTGATAGCCGACTCAATATCTTTGAGTCCGTTGCCCGTGACTATTGAAACAACGGTTGCGTCCTTTTCAATCTTGTTTTCACTGCAAAGTTTGATAAGTCCCGCAGTAGCGGTAACGCCTGCAGGCTCACCGAATACACCGCATTCTTTTGCAAGAAATCTTTGCGCCGAGCGTATTTCATCGTCGGTAACATTAACGGCAATACCGTTTGAATTTTTGATAGCAAGTAACGCCTTGTCGGGGTTTCTCGGAACTCCGACTGCGATAGAATCCGCAAAGGTGTTTTCTTCCTGCGGGGTTAAAGGCTCTCCTGTTGTAAACGCCGTATTTATCGGGCAACATCCCGTTGCCTGAACGGAAATAATACGCGGGATTTTGTTGATAAGTCCGACCATATACATATCATAAAATCCTTTGTATACGCCCGCTATTGTGCATCCGTCACCGACGGAAACGGCACAGTAATCGGGGGCAATAAACCCAAGTTGCTCACAAATTTCGAGAGCAACAGTCTTTTTGCCTTCGGAAAGATACGGGTTTATGGCGGCATTACGGTTGTACCAGCCGTATTTTTCAATAGCCTTTTTGGAAAGTTCAAAAGTTTCTTCGTATGTACCCAAAACTGCGGTAAGTTTTGCACCGAACATCATCAGTTGAGCAATTTTACCTTTCGGGGCGCGGTCGGGAACAAAAATATAGGTGGAAAGACCTGCCGCAGCCGCGTTGCCTGCAAGTGATGAAGCGGCGTTTCCCGTGGACGAGCAGGCTATTGTGCTGTAGCCTGCTTCAATCGCTTTTGTAACAGCCATAGAAGATGCCCTGTCTTTGAGGGAAGATGTGGGGTTTATGCCGTCATCTTTGATATAAAGAGCCTTGATACCTAATTTTTCTGCAACTTTGTCTTCTTTGTAAATAGG
>JAZLJE010000236.1:0-8075 GCA_045617705.1 Ruminococcus sp. | reverse complement strand
TATTATCGGTGATGTAGTAATCGTCAGCGCAGCGTGCGATTTTGACCTCGGTCATACTGCAGATATTCGTGATATAGATGACGAAAACGCAACATCAAAATGGTTTCATGCCATAGAATATGATACTTCAAGTTACAAGATACTAAATAAAGACCTGGTTGATAAAGCATACGAACTCACAAAAAACATCAAGCCGAATACTACTGATGTAACTAAACAAACTATGGAAAAGAACTTTCCAAATGAAAAATGGGCAAAAAGAGAGCCAAAGGTATTTAAGGGTACATCGATAACAAGTGACAACTACTGGAAAGGCGAATATGACCACGAAAAAGCAAAGCAAGTTGCACAGTTCTACGAAACACCCGACGAATACGCCGTTACCGAAATGGAAGACACCGCAACGGCAACGGTAGCAGATAAATTCAATATGCTCGACAGACTTATCATAGTTCGTACGAGTGTAAATATGGATGTGTTCGTAAACGGAAAAACTCCGCAGACTTTATGGGGCAACGAAGGAATAAGCACCGATGAAGAAACACTCGATATTTTTGCACCTGCAATGGAAAGTACCTTTGAAGTCGGAAAAATTATTATTGATTCAATATTAGAAAACAAGATATAAAGAAATGGGGCTGTTCAAATAACAGCCCCTAATTTTTATCTGTATTTTCTTTTTTTGTCGATATTCTTTTTCTTATTATAAGACGATGAAACAGCAACATAAACAACAAAAAGAATTACTACAATCGCAACGGCAAGCAAAAACCAGAATGAAGTCAAAATGCTTTTGATAATATCGGTAGTGTAGAGTATCGGGCTGAGTTTTACATCATCGTGAGAAACAAGATTGATTTTCATAAATTCAGTACCTTTATAAAGCACTGTTGCCGTTGTAACTACATCGCCTTTTGATATTGGTGCGCTGACAGGTGCGGTAGAATCAGGAACAATAGTAACATCTCCGTCTTTACAATCGGCAGGCAAGATTATATTCAAATCGGTTTCGGGTACTAATAAAATCGAGTCCATATCCCACGCGTGGTCTACTTTTTGTTCGCATATCGGTGTACTTGCGGTTGAATGCTTGACATATTTCAAATTCAAAAATGCCCAGCGAAAGAGATTTGCCGCTTCTTCCATACAGTACTGCGGATTTTCGTCCTCTTTCTCATCATACGGAGCGTGAAGACAAATGCACATATAGGTGTAGCCGTCATACATCGCGGTAGATACAAGGCACCTTCCCGCTTCAACGGTAGTACCGTTTTTCACACCCGTTGCATAGGTATAGTAATAGTCCCCGCCACGGGCATCATCTATCATATAATTTGTTGTTACAAGCGGGTAATCGTCGCCCTCTAAATAATAGGTTGCTGTTGAACAGATTTTTGAGAACAACGGCAGTCCCATTGCATATTTTGTGATTTTGTATAAATCACGGGCAGTTGTGTAATGGTTGTTATCGTGAACACCTGTCGGATTTGCAAAATGTGTTGATTCGCATTTAAGTTCTGTTGCTTTGTTGTTCATCAATGTGACAAAGTCCGTACCGCCTGCGGTTGAAATATAATCAGAAAGTACCAAAGCGGCGTCGTGTCCGACAGGAACCATCAACGCATACAGTAAATCGGTAACTGTCATTTTTTCTCCGATATGATATTCAAGTCCGGAACTTGTCATACCGTTACGGTCAATATAGTCGAAAACATCCTGTGTTACTTCAATTCGTGTATTATCGTAATCTTCGAAATATTCAACCGCGATAATATATGTCATTATCTTTGTCAAAGATGCGGGATAAAGTTTTTCGTCGGGATTTTTTTCAAAGACAGGCATATCGGCATCAAGGTTTACCATAAATACCGAGTCGGAATATATTTTCACATCATTATCAAAAGAAACCGCAGAAGCACAAATGCAGAACACATATAAAATCAAGACAACTGCAAGTAAAATTGGAAAAACTCTTTTCATCTAAACCCCTTCCCCATATTTTTTCTACAACCTACTCGGAACGCAGAGCAGTAGACTGCTGTGTAGTATCTTCCGCTAAATCCTTTGAATCAATAGGAAACAGACTCTTATACATACCGCGCATCAAATCACCGACATCCGACATCATATCTATGCCCTTGTTGGTTTGTGAAACAAGGTCATATTCTCCGACAAAAGATTTTCTGTAATAAACCGATACGGTGCCGATATTTTGCCCTTTAAACACAGGCAAACTGACCTTTTCGGGAACATTGTATTGGAACAAAATATCCTCATCGGATACATCATTCGGCATAGTTTTATTTATATTATTCTTTGGTGAAAGTTCTATAATAGATGTTCCCCATTTTGCATCTGCTTTTGCAGTTGTCAAAACAGCAGAGGAAGATAAAATTTTTCTGCTTTTAAGTTTTGTATATGCCCATGAAAGAAGTTGCTTTGCATCAACATATACATTTCTTTCGGCTTCATTCGGTGCACCGAAACCGATAAACAGATATCTTATCTTATTAAATTGAAATGTTGCTACTAAATTTGTTCCCGATGTTGCATCTTTTCCAAATTTTCCGCCGAGGGTATATTTGAAATGATACGGACTTGTATTGATAGCCAAAGAGTCGGTTGTAGTTATCAAATTTTCCTCACCGTAGCCACTCGGAGTATATGACTTTGCGACATATATTTCTTTGAACAAATCGCTTGTAAAAGCGTTCAAAATAATTCGTACAAAATCACGGCAGGTTGTATATTGAGTATCTGATGCAGTTGCGGCAGGTGAAGAAAAATGAGTTTTCTCACAGCCGAGTTCAACGGCTCTTTTATTCATAAGGTCAACAAAATCATTTGTATTCCCCTTTGAAACATAGTCTGCCAAAATCAAAGCGGAATATCTGTCGCCCGTCAGCATAAGAATATACAAAAGGTCCAAAACGGAAAGTGTTTTGTCAATATATGGTGTCAAATATGAGTCTACCTGCTGATATCCAAAGAAACTTCTCTTTATTTCAACGCGGACATCTTCGGGCTTTGGTACATTTTTTATTACAATCATCGTTGTCATAATATCAGAAAGATATGACAGATACCTTGCATTTGTATAGTTTCGTTCATAAACTACGGTGTTGTCTTCGAGATTCATAAGTACCGCAGCATGGGAAGATACATCAACAGGACAATCAAAAGCAGCCGCTGATGCCGTCATACACAAACACAATGCAAAAATTATTACTAAACTGATACAAGAAATTAACTTCTTTTTCATAGAAATTTCCCTCTGTTTATGTTATAGTATATACATACACTTTTATTTTACAATAAACTGCAAATTTAATCAATATATTTTTATATAAAAGGTGACAATTTATGATTTATATTACAGGAGATACCCACGGAGACTTCGACGACCTTAACAAAAGAAAAATCGGCAAACTTAAAAAGGGTGATAAACTTATCATCACGGGGGACTTCGGATTTATATGGGATAATTCCGAAAGAGAATTAAAAACGCTCAAAAAACTTGCAAAGAAAAAGTTTGACATACTCTTTGTTGACGGTGCTCACGAAAACTTTGAACTACTGAAAAACTATCGTGAAGTTGACCTGTACTGTAGCAAAGGTGTTAAAATCGACCACAATATCTATCTTCTCAAACGCGGAGAAATCTACACCATTGACGGAAAAACAGTTCTTACTCTCGGCGGCGGCGAAGACCCGCACCCGATTGACAACGATATAAAGGAAAGCCCCTCACTCCCCACAGACGAAGAACTGCAAAAGGCGGTTGACAACCTTACAGAATACGGTAGACAGGTTGATATTATCATCACTCACGAAGCACCTGCATCGGTGAAAAAACTTATTGACCGCGACACAAGGTCAAATGAACTCAATGTCTTTCTTGATACAGTTCTGCATAACACAAATTACGGAAAATGGTTTTTCGGCAGTTTGCATACTGACAGGCAGATTTCACAAAATATGCACTGCGTTTTCCAAGAAGTTATTGAAGCATAAAAAATGCTGTGGCGATTTCGTCACAGCATTTTTTCGTTTTAATTACTAACCTATTAGTCGCCCCCTGTGAGGGGAGATGTCAATCCGAAAGGATTGACAGAGGGGTAGTATAGTTTTTAGTTCATTGTGCTGTTTGACACAGATGAAAATAAAAGTTTGATTTCTGCCCTTAAGGAACCAAGTTCTTTTCCCGATAAATCGGGATTTTTTGTTATTATCTCATTTGCGGCGGACTGGGATTCTCTTAAACTCTGCATATCCGAAAAATCGGCAATATTGAGTTTTGGCAATCCGTGCTGACGGCTGCCGAAATAGTCGCCGGGACCTCTTTGTCGCAAGTCTTCGTCGGCTATATCAAAGCCGTTGTTTGTTCGTGCCATTGTGGACAATCTATTTACGGCGTTCTCTCCCCTATTATCCGAAACGAGAATACAGTACGACTGTTCGTCAGACCTGCCGACACGACCTCGCAGTTGATGAAGTTGGGAAAGTCCGAAACGCTCGGCATTTTCTATCATCATCACCGTTGCAGAAGGAACATCTACTCCGACCTCAATTACGGTTGTTGAAACAAGAACTGATAATTCTTTTTGAGAAAAAAGACGCATTGTATTTTCTTTTTCTTTCGGTTTCATTTTTCCGTGAAGAATACCGACAGGGCAATCGGAAAACGCACCTAACATCAGTTCGGCGGCGTAGTTCTCGGCTGACTCAAGTTCAAGTTCACCCTCGCTTACAAGCGGACAGACTATGTATGCCTGATTTCCTTTTTTCACTTCATCTTTGATAAATCCGAGAGCATCGATACGCTTTTTTGAATTTATCACATAAGTTTTGATTTTCTTTCTGCCTTTCGGAAGTTCGGTTATTGAAGTTATATCAAGGTCACCGTAGATAATAAGTCCCAAGGTTCTCGGTATCGGAGTTGCAGACAAAACGAGGATATGGGGCATCTCACCTTTTTGTGCCAACTTGCTACGCTGGGAGACTCCGAAACGGTGTTGTTCGTCGGTTATGGCACAACCTAAATTCAAAAATTCTGTGCTGTCCGTAAGCAAGGCGTGAGTTCCGATTATTATATCCGTTTCGCCGTTTGAAAGTTTATCTCTTGTTTTTTTCTTTTTTGAAGCAGTTAGTGAACCTGTCAGCAAATCAACGGTTATTCCGGTACCCTCAAACATCTTCGAAAAAGTTTTATAGTGCTGTTCACAAAGAACTTCTGTCGGTGCCATAAATGCTACTTGATAGCCGTTTTTTACACAGTTATAGCAAACTGTGGCGGCGACGGCGGTTTTTCCCGAACCGACATCTCCTTGAATTAATCTGTTCATCGGGGATTTTTTATTTTTCATATCATTTATGCAATCGACAACCGCATTTTTCTGTGAATTTGTCAGTTCAAAAGGAAGTTTTGAAATAAATTCTTTTGAATAATCAACAGGCATTTTCACGGGGGTGCTTTGTGATACTCTTGTTTTGAGCATACGCATACCGAGATTAAGTACCAGCAGTTCTTCAAAAACAAGTCTTCTTCTTGCTTTTTCAAGCGACTGTGTATCCTTTGGAAAATGAATATTATTCAAAGCAAATCGTAATGAACACAAGTCATATCGTTCCATTATATCTTTTGGGATAGGCTCTTGTATCTCTTTGGGAAGCATCGAAAGGGCGGTTTTCACCGTTTTTACGACCATACGGTTGGTAAGTCCGCTTGTCAACGGATATACGGGCACAAGACTATCTGCTGTCTTTGTACTTGAAAATTCGGGAGATGTCATTGAAAAGCCGTAAATATCCCTGCTGACTTTTCCGAAAAAGTAATATTCCTCACCGTATTTGAGCATAGAAGATATATACTTGTTATTAAAAAAAGTCAACATCATAGAGCCTGTATCATCGCTTATCTGGACTTTTGAAATAATTTTGCCGTTTCTTGTATAAGGGGTAGTAACATTGGATGTTACACAGGCTTTGATAACGGCTGTTTCTCCGTTTTGAAGTTCGGAAACACAGGATACTTTCGACCAATCTTCGTATGTTCTCGGATAGTATCTTAAAAGGTCATATACAGAATTGATATTAAGTTTTTGAAAAAGTTTCGCACGGTTTTTTCCTATGCCGTGCAAACTCTCAATAGGGACATCGTAAAGTGACATAATATCATCCTTAAAAGAAAGCCGTCAAACAAACGCTTGACGGCAAATAATTATTCAACGCTCAAAATGTAGTAATAAACAGGCTGACCGCCGTTAATGTAGGTGATATCAACGCTGTCTGCAAATTTTTCCTGCAACATCTTGATTGCTTCTTCTGCTTCTTCTTCGCTGATACCCTCACCTGAAATAAGGGTGACAAAATTCATATCGTTGTTTATCATTGACTTTGCAAGTTTTAACAACGCTTTGTTAGGAGTCTTGTCGGTGATGGTAAGTTTTCCGTTATCAAGGGCAATAATCTCGCCTTCTTTGATTTTTCGTGAGCCAAACTCGGAGTCACGCGCGGCAAATGTAACCTGTCCTGTTGATACGGATTTTGCGGCTTCCGTCATAGCGGAAATATTCTGGTCGGCATCGGCATCGACATCAAAGACAAGCATAGCGGACACACCCTGCGGGATAGTCTTTGTCGGAACAATGATGACCTCTCTGTCTGATACGAGGTCAACACATTGCTGTGCAGCCATAATGATATTTTTGTTGTTCGGAAGAACGAAAACTTTTTTAGCCGGTGTTGCAAGAACAGCCTCTAAAATATCGTCAGTTGAGGGGTTCATACTCTGACCGCCGGAAACGACATAAGTACAGCCGAGTTCTTCGAAAAGGTTTTTAACACCGTCACCGGCTGCTACGGCAACAAAGCCATAATTTTCAGTAGGTTCGGCTACGGGAAGTTTTTCGGTCTTTTCTTCTGAAACTTCTGCTTTCTTCTTCTCGTTTTCTATCTTGGCATTTTCGTGCTGTTTTCTCATATTTTCAACCTTAACGGTCAAAAACTGTCCGTACTGCAAGCCGGCTTTTAAAGCATCGCCGGGCTGTTCGGTATGAACATGGACTTTGATAATTTCGTCATCATCTACTACAACAACGCAATCACCGATTGTTTCAAGATAAGAACGGAGGTTTTGCGGTTGCAATTCGGTGGAGTGTTCTCTCTCTACGATAAACTCGGTGCAATAAGTAAAGTTGATTACTTCATCAAACTCTGCGGCTGCGCTGCGAAAAGCGTCAAAGTCGTCTTCTTTTTCTTCGTTTTCGTTGGTACATTCGATAACAACGCCGTCACGGAAAACTGAAAGCATACCTTCGAAAATAGTGAGGATGCCTTTTCCGCCTGCATCTACTACGCCTGCTTTCTTCAAGACAGGAAGCATCTTCGGAGTTAAGTCAAGAGCAGTTTTGCCTTCCCTACAAACGATTTCCCAAAGTTCAACAGGGTCGTCGATTTCTTCGCTTGCATCGAGTGCTGCTTCATACGCCATACGGGCAACTGTTAAAATTGTACCTTCGGTAGGCTTTGCTACTGCTTTGTATGCGGCATCAACACCAAGTCCGAGAGCCTGTACCAAATCGGCGCCGGTGGCTTCGCTTTTGCCTTCCAATCCGTTAGCAAATCCTCTGAAAAGCAAAGAGGTGATAACGCCTGAATTACCTCTTGCTCCGCGGAGCATCGCTTTCGCTGTTGCGGTTGCGACCTCACTGACAGAATTTGTAACAAGATTTTCTATACCGGAAACTGCGGCAGATATAGTCATCGACATATTTGTACCTGTATCACCGTCGGGAACAGGGAAAATATTTAAGTCGTTGATAGCATATTTTTGAGAACAGATATTGTTTGCTCCCGAAATAACAGCCTTTTTCAATACTTCACCATTAATCAAAATAAACACATCCTTTTGCAGTGTATTACAAATATTCTTATATTATATACCAAAACTAAAAAATTAGCAAGTATATAAATTTTTATCTTATTTCACAGCCGAAAACGGAATTACATTTTCCGGTTTTGTTGTCGATATCAAAAACAGCGCAGTCCATTTTGCAATCGCCTGTTGCGTATTC
>JAZLJE010000235.1:0-8860 GCA_045617705.1 Ruminococcus sp. | reverse complement strand
AGGGATAATTACATTATTCTCCCTTGCTTTTTCAATATTGTGACGCAAGCCCACTTTGTTAATTTTGAAGTCAATCATTTTTGTCCTCCTGTTTTATATCTATGTAAGAATATAGGGTAAACTTGGAAATGCCGAAATATTTGCTTATCTTGTCGCCCGACTTGGTAATGAGCAAAGCACCCTTGTCGTTTAGGTAGCGTATTGCTCTTATCTTGTCTTCTTTGTTCATAAGCGAGGCGGGTTTTCCGATAAGTTGAACCGATTCCCATATAAGCGAGTCAAGAAGTTCGCTGACATTCGGCGTGATTTTCTTCGGCTCTGAGTTTGAATTATCTTTCGGTGTGATAATCTCGTTTATCGAAGATGCGGCAACACTCAAAGCGGTGATATCGTGATTTATCGAAAAAATAGCAATAACATTTTGATTTTCGTCTTTGATGTAAACGGTGGAAGATTTAAGGACTTTTCCGTTTTCGGATTTGGTAAAATATCCTATGTGGTCTTGTTGTCCGTGCTCATTTGCTTTTGAAAGTTGTTCGAGTACGACAGCAGAAGCACCGTCACCGATTTTTCTGCCTGTAACATGGCCGTTTTCGATGTAGATAATCGAGTGGTCGGCGGCGTCGTTTTCGGTAAGGTCGTGAATAACGACTTCACAACTTTCGCCGTAGTGCAGGGCTACAGCGTGCGCAAGCGAACACAAAGATTTTTTAAGAATTTCGTCCAGCATATTTACCTCCCTCATATAGGTGTTGTAAATAACAATACATCAATATAATAATACATTTTTTTGCTATATTCAATAGTCAAATTTGGAATATAAAAAATAATTTGGTTTTCAAAATTTTCATTTGACTTGATGATAATATTCTGTATAATAATAAGTATAGAAATTATGCAAAATTTGCATAAGGGGGAATTATTTTGGATTTTCAGGCTATAAAAAAAGCGGCAGAGGGTTATTCAAAGGATATGAACGCGTTTTTGCGTGCTATCGTTAAGAACCCCGGCGAAAGTTGCGACGAAAAAGCACACGCCGAAACAATACTGAACGAAATGAAAAAAGTCGGTTTTGACGAGGCTATGCTCGACAAACAGGGCAATGTTATCGGCTATATGGGTACAGGCGACAAAATTATTGCTTACGATGCTCATATCGATACTGTCGGCTTGGGCAATATGACTAACTGGACTTTTGACCCGTACGAAGGTTTTGAAACGGAAGAAGAAATCGGAGGCAGAGGAACATCCGACCAGTTAGGCGGTATTGTATCTGCTGTTTACGGTGCAAGAATAATGATAGACCTCGACCTTATTCCAGAGGGTTGTAAAATTATGGTTGTCGGTTCTGTACAGGAAGAAGACTGTGACGGACTTTGCTGGCAGTATATCATAAGAGAAGATAAAATCCGCCCCGAATTTGTTGTATCTACCGAGCCTACCGACGGCGGTATTTACAGAGGTCATCGTGGCCGTATGGAAATCAAGGTCGATATCCACGGTGTTTCGTGTCACGGCTCTGCTCCCGAGCGCGGTGACAACGCAGCGTACAAGGCGGCAGAAATTATCCTTGATGTCAAGGCGTTAAATGAGAATGACGACTCCGACGAAAACGAAATCAAAGGTTTGGTCAAGATGTTGTCATCAAAATATAATCCCGAATATAAAGAAGCAAACTTCCTCGGCAGAGGTACTATCTGTGTTTCGCAGGTGTTCTATTCAAGTCCCTCACGCTGTGCCGTATGTGACGGAATTACACTTTCTCTTGACCGTAGAATGACAGCGGGCGAAACTTGGGAAAGTTGTCTTGAAGAAATCAGACAGTTGCCGTCTGTTAAGAAATACGGTGACGATGTAAAAGTTTCCATGTATGAATATGACCGCCCGTCATACACAGGTCTTGTCTATCCTATTGAATGCTATTTCCCGACATGGTGGATTAGCGAAGATGATGTCATCACTCAATCGCTCAAAGAAGCCTACGGCGGAAACTACGGCGATAAGAGAATAGGCGCAAACGACGAGGCTATGTCAAAGAGAAACCGTCCGCTTATCGACAAATGGACTTTCTCAACAAACGGCGTTGCCATTATGGGCAGAAACGGCGTTCCCTGTATCGGTTTCGGCCCCGGTGCAGAAAGTCAGGCACACGCTCCGAATGAAAAAACCTGGAAACAAGACCTTGTTGTCAACGCTGCAACATACGCGGCTTTGCCGATGATTTATTTCAAAAACAAAGGATATATTAAATAAAAAGGGGAAACTAAAATGAGTAAAACTCAAGATTTGGCAAAACACCTTTCTGACCTTGATATTAAGAATATGTATGAAAACGATTTCTTTCTCACATGGGACAAAACCGATGACGAGATTGATGCGGTATTTACCGTTGCCGATGCTTTGCGTGATTTGAGAGAAAGGAATATCTCAACAAAGATTTTTGACTCCGGATTGGGAATTTCCAATTTCCGCGACAATTCCACAAGAACAAGATTTTCTTTTGCGTCTGCGTGTAATCTTCTCGGTATCGAGGTACAGGACCTTGACGAAAGCAAAAGCCAGGTTGCTCACGGCGAGACTGTTCGCGAAACCGCAAATATGATTTCTTTTATGGCAGATGTTATCGGTATTCGTGACGATATGTATATCGGCAAAGGACATACATATCAGAAAACCGTAGCCGATGCAGTAAAAGAGGGCTATGAGCAGGGTGTTTTGGAACAAAAGCCGACTTTGGTAAATCTTCAGTGCGACATTGACCATCCTACACAATGTATGGCAGATATGCTCCATATCATCCACGAATTCGGCGGGGTTGAAAACCTCAAAGGCAAAAAGGTTGCTATGACTTGGGCATATTCCCCGTCTTACGGAAAACCTCTTTCCGTACCGCAGGGGGTTGCGGGACTTTTCACCCGCTTCGGTATGGATGTTGTACTTGCACATCCCGAGGGTTATGACATCTTCCCCGAGGTTGAAGAAGTCGCAAAAGAAAACGCAAAGAAATCCGGCGGTAGTTTTACAAAAACCAACGATATGAAAGAGGCATTTAAAGATGCCGATATAGTTTATCCAAAGAGTTGGGCGTCATTTGCCGCTATGGAAGAGAGAACAGACCTCTATGCAAAAGGCGACAAAGAAGGTATTGACGAACTCGAAAAGAGATTGCTTTTACAAAATGCCGAGCATAAAGATTGGGAATGTACCGAAGAAATGATGAGTCTGACAAAAGACGGCAAGGCTTTGTATCTGCATTGCCTGCCTGCCGATATTTCGGGCGTTTCCTGTGAAGAAGGCGAAGTTGCCGACACAGTATTTGACAGATACCGTGTACCGCTTTACAAAGAAGCATCCTATAAACCTTATATAATAGCCGCAATGATTTTCCTTGCAAAAGTAAAAAATCCTGCAGAAGCATTACTAAAACTCGAAGAAGACTCAAAAGACAGAAAAAAGTTTTGATTTTCGAGGTATAGTTATGGATAAAAAGAAAATAGTGGTTGCTTTCGGCGGTAACGCTTTGGGTACTACTTTGCCCGAACAGGCAAAGGGAGTAAAGCATATTGCAAAGGCTGTTGCTGACCTGATTATTGACGGACACGATGTAATTATCACACACGGAAACGGTCCGCAGGTCGGACTTATCAACAGCGCGGTTAATGCTCTTTTGCACGAAGATGTGACTTTGGGCGAAATTCCCCTGCAAGTTTGTGACGCAATGAGTCAGGCGTATATCGGATATGATATACAGAACGCTTTGCGAGAAGAACTGCTTGACCGCGGTATTGACAAAGGAGTTGCCACGATGGTAACTCAAGTAAGAGTTGACAAAGAGGACGAGGCTTTTTCAAATCCGACTAAACCCATAGGCAGATATATGTCAAAAGAAAAGGCAGAACGCCTTGCCGAAAAGTACGGTTATATTATGAAAGAATACGGTGACCTCGGATACAGGCGCGTTGTTCCGTCACCGAAACCGCAGGAGATAGTCGAACTCGATGCCATAAATGCTATGATAAATCAAGGCTGTGTGGTAATTTGCTGTGGCGGCGGAGGTATCCCCGTTATCAGAAAGGGAAATCACCTGAAAGGTGCGTCTGCCGTTATCGACAAAGACTATGCAAGTGAACTTCTTGCCGAAAAACTTGGTGCTGACTTCTTTTTGATTTTGACCGCTGTTGAAAAAGTAGCGGTAAATTTCAATACCCCCGAAGAAAAATGGCTCGATGAAATGTCTGCCGATGAAGCAAAAGAGTATATAAAGCAAGGGCAGTTTGCCCGTGGCAGTATGTTTGAGAAGGTCGACGCCGCAGTTAAGTTTGTTGAGTCAAAAGAGGGAAGACTTTCGCTTATTACATTGATAGAAAAGGCATCTGACGGCATCAATTTTAAAACCGGAACGGTTATTCATAAATGATTTTTACGCTTTCACCTTGTGGTGAGAGCGTATTTTTCTTCTGCGGAAATTGCTTTTTTCAAGTATGGAAATAAGCATTTTTTGAGTACCTAAAAAATTTTTTGAAAGTTACAACAACTTGGTGAAAAATAATAAAATGTGCAACAATTACCACTTATTTTTTAACATAATTTGCATTGCCAAGATAGAATAAATTTAGTATAATCAAGGCGTTGGAAATATTACAGAAATTCTTATTTTTCTGTGATACGAAACGATAATTCCCAATGGGAAAATTAAGGAGGAAATATCTCATGAAAAAAATTCTTGCACTTGTCCTTGCTGTACTTTTTGTACTCAGCCTTGCTGCTTGCGGTGAAAGCGCAGACGCAACAAAGGACCAAAAGTCGGTTGATTCCGATTTCAAAATGGGCGCTGTATTAATCGGTGACGAAAATGAAGGTTACACATTCGCTCATATCGACGGTATCAAAAAGGCTGCCGCTGAACTCGGCGTATCAGAAGACCAGATTATCTTCAAGTACACAATCCCCGAAGATGAAAAATGTTATGATGCTTGTAAAGACCTTGCTGAACAGGGTTGCAAACTCATCATCACAAACTCTTACGGACATCAGTCATACTGCCAGCAGGCTGCTACTGAATTCCCTGAAATTCAGTTTGTTTCCATGACAGGTGACACAGCAAAGGCTTCAAAACTTCCTAACTTCTCAAATGCTTTCACAAACATTTACGAAGCAAGATACGTTGCAGGTGTTGTTGCAGGTATGAAAGTTAAGGAACTTGCAGATGCAGGAAAAATCACAGATGCAAATAAAAAAGACGGAAAAGTTAAACTCGGTTATGTAGGTGCTTATCCTTATGCAGAAGTTGTATCAGGCTACACAGCATACTTCCTCGGCGTTCAGTCTGTTTACAAAGATGTAGTTATGGAAGTTCAGTATACAAACTCTTGGTTTGATATCACAGCAGAAGGCGAAGCCGCTAACGCACTTCTTTCCGACGGTTGTGTTATCATCGCTCAGCACGCTGACTCAACAGGTGCTCCTTCAGCAGTTCAGGCTGCTTTGGAAGGCGGAAAAGTTTGCTACTCTGTAGGCTATAATGTAGACATGCTTTCAGTTGCTCCCGATGCTGCTCTTACATCTGCTACAAATAACTGGGCTGCATACTACAAAGAGGCTATCGGCCTTGCTCTCAAGGGCGAGAAAGTTCCGACAAACTGGGCAAAAGGTTATGCTGACAATGCAGTTGCTATTACTGAACTCGGTAAATCTTGCGCAGCAGGTACACAGGAGAAGGTTGACGAAACAATCGCTGCTATCAAAGCAGGTACTCTCCATGTATTCGATACAACTAAATTCACAGTAGGCGGTAAAGAAGTTACATCTGCTTTCGCTACAGATACAGACGGCGACTTTACACCTGACGCTGACGAGGCTGTTATCGACGGTTATTACCATGAGTCCGACTGCGAACTCAACCAGGCTGCTCCTTCATTTGGTTTGAGAATTGACGGTATCACAGAACTTAACGCCGGCTGATTTATTAACTAATAATAATGATAAGGGAAGTCGCATTTGCGGCTTCCCTTTGGCAGTTTTTATATCATCAAAATATTTTATTTCAGTTTTCGATTTTGGCAAAAACACAGTGCCATATTTGGTGTTTTTCGCTGAATATTTTGAATCTGACATTGTGTTTTGGACAAAATTTATGTAGGAGGGATTTTATTGGATAACAACATCGCCGTTAGGATGGAGAACATTACCAAAGCCTTCGGTACAAAGGTCGTTGCCAATAAGAATGTGACGCTTGATATCAGAAAAGGCGAGATACTTGCGTTGCTCGGAGAGAACGGCTCAGGTAAAACTACGCTGATGAATATGCTTTCCGGTATATATTTTCCGGATTCGGGACGCATTTTCGTTGATGGTAATGAAGTTTCTATCCATAGTCCGAAAGACGCATACAGTCTCGGAATCGGTATGATTCACCAGCATTTTAAACTTGTTGATGTTTTCACCGCAACCGAAAATGTTGCTCTCGGTATGGACAAAAAGGTAACGGGAAGAAGAAATAAAATAGCAAAAGATGTTCAGGAAATTTGCGACAGATACGGATTTGATGTAAAACCGGACCAAAAAGTATACAATATGTCTGTTTCTCAAAAGCAGACACTCGAAATAGTAAAAGCACTTTACAGAGGTGCAGAATTACTTATCCTCGATGAGCCTACTGCCGTACTTACTCCTCAGGAATCCGACAAATTGTTCTCAATACTTCGTACTATGAAAGAAGAGGGCAAGTCGGTTATTCTCATCACGCATAAACTCAACGAGGTTTTAAGCGTTTCCGACAGAGTTTCTATTTTGAGAAAAGGCGAGTATATCGATACAGTAGAAACAAAAGATGCTACTGCAGAGTCACTTACCGAAATGATGGTAGGTACGAAGGTTATTCTTGATATTGACCGTCCCGAAGTAGAGAACAAGGAGAAAAGGATTGAAGTAAAGAACCTTTCCTGTGTAAATAAATACGGAGTCAAGGCTCTTGATAATGTTTCTTTCGATATTTACGGCGGAGAAATCCTCGGTGTTGCCGGCATTTCCGGCTCGGGACAGAAACACCTGCTTGAAGCAATTGCGGGCTTGCAGGAAACCGAACAGGGAAGTTCAGTAATATATTTTGATCCTGAAACAGGAAAAGAAGAACAACTTATCGGAAAAACTCCGTTGCAGATAAAACAGCATGGCGTTGCACTCTCCTTTGTTCCCGAAGACAGATTAGGAATGGGACTTGTCGGTACTATGGGTATGTCTGACAATATGATGCTTCGCTCATACAAAAACGGTTTTCTCTTTACTGACAGAAAATCTCCTAAAGACCTTGCTGCAAAGGTAAAAGAAGATTTGGGAGTAATCACTCCGAATATTCAGACTCCGGTTAGAAAACTCTCCGGCGGTAATGTTCAGAAAGTCCTTGTCGGCAGAGAAATTGCTTCTAACCCGAAAGTCCTTTTGACGGCTTATGCCGTAAGAGGTCTTGATATCAACACATCATATACAATCTACGGACTTCTTAATGAACAAAAGAAAAAAGGCGTTGCCGTTATCTATGTCGGCGAAGACCTTGATGTTTTGCTTGCTTTGTGCGACAGAATTGCTGTTTTGTGTTCGGGAAAACTCAACGGCGTTGTTGATGCTCGTACCACCACAAAAGAAGAAGTCGGTTTGCTTATGACAAATTTGAGGGAGGACGGTGATAATAATGAGTAGTCTTGCACTTGTCAATAAAAAAGAACCGTTGGTCAGAATAGCAAGAAGAGATTCTATCGCTAAACCGAAGGCTCTTATTATTCGACTTATCGCCATAGTAGTTTCCCTTATCGTATGTGCTTTGATTATTTTTGCAATCACAAAAGTAAACCCGCTCAAGGTTTATGAATCAATGTTCAAAGGGGCATTCGGCACAAAAGGAAAAACTTGGAACACAGTTCGTGATACAATGATGCTTCTTTGTATTGCTATCGGACTTGCCCCCGCTTTCAAAATGAAGTTCTGGAATATCGGTGCAGAAGGACAAATTCTTGTCGGCGGTATCGCTACTGCGGCTTGTATGATTTATCTGAAATCACTTCCGCCCGTACTTCTCTTCATTTGTATGGTAGTTGCAAGTGTTATCGCCGGTGCTTTGTGGGGAATTCTTCCCGCTGTTTTCAAAGCAAAGTGGAACACAAACGAAACTTTGTTTACTCTTATGATGAACTATGTTGCTCTGCAACTTACATCCTTCTTCGTTGCTTTGTGGGAAAACCCCTACGGCTCAAACAAAGTAGGTATCATCAATCCCCAAAACCACGAAGGTTGGTTCCCGTCTATTTTCGGTGAGCAATATGTGCTGAATGTAATCATCGTTATGGTGCTTACGGTAGGAATGTTTATTTACCTCAAATATACAAAACAGGGATATGAACTTTCTGTTGTCGGTGACAGCGAAAATACCGCTAAATATGCAGGTATCTCCGTAAAGAAAGTTATTATCCGCACAATGATTATTTCGGGCGCTATCTGCGGTCTTTCCGGTTTCATTACGGTTTCCGGTGCAAGTCATACTATCTCGACTTCAACCGCAGGCGGAAAAGGCTTTACAGCAATCATCGTATGTTGGCTTGCAAAGTTCAATACATTTACAATGATTGCGATTTCCGCTTTGATTATTTTCCTTCAACAAGGTGCTATTCAAATTGCCTCGGAATTTAACTTGAACAACGATGTTGCCAATATGATAACAGGTATTATTCTGTTCTTCATTTTGGGCAGCGAGTTCTTTATCAATTACAGATTGATTTTCCGTAGAAAAGACAAGGGGGTTAAATAATATGAGTGGATTTATCTCTTTGTTTCAAGCCGCTGTAGTTTTCGGTACCGTTATTATGTTCGG
>JAZLJE010000234.1:0-1624 GCA_045617705.1 Ruminococcus sp. | reverse complement strand
AAAATGTAATGTAAATCTTGCCGATATCACGGTATCGACTTAAAGATTATTTTATCTGTGTGCTAATATACCATATATCGGTTTTATTGTCAATGACATAAAAGAATTATACAATATATAATATAAAAATTATCCGTAGTGGCTCATATCGGGAACGGGAACAGGTCTTGTTTTGTCAAATACTTCCTCAACATTGAAAAGGTCTTCGAGGAGTTCAGGTGAGTGGTACATTCTGTAGCCGTCAAGGTTTCGTCTGCTCATACGGAAGTATTTGTCGCCCTTTTGTTGCCAGTACATAGTTGAGTCAACAGGGCAGAAGACATGGAAGCCTTTTGAAAGAAGGTAGGTGTATTTTTCGTTATTCGAGTCATATTCTTCAACACCTGCGATATCTCCGCCGTTGGCATAGATAAGGCAGTCTGTTTCACCGATTATCGGAGTAACTCTTGTGAGGAATTTTTCTGTATCGACTTTAATACGGTCTAAATCTGTATTCGTCATATTGACATGTCCCCATGAGTGCGAAGCAAACTCCCAGCCGTATTCTTTCATTTTGTCTGCAATCTTTGTTGCTTCTTTAACTTCTTTGTCAAAGTCGAAGTCGGGAGTCCTGTTCAAGAATTCTTCTTGGTCGGGGTCAAGTTCATCTGCGGGACGGGTTTTGTATACTTCGTCTGTACGGTATCCAAAAACGCCGTTGTAACCGGTAAGGGCAATTATACCCTTTCTGCCGTGGTATGAAAAATCGGGATGTTCTTTTACAAATGTGTCGATAATCGGAACCATATCATAGTCGCCGACACTTTCATTTCCTTTATCATCTGTGTAGTGACATTTTACATCACCGTTTTCGTCGATAATAAGTTTGTCAGCAATACCGTCGCCGTCTTGTGTATGGTAGTAGCACAAGTCATCCTGCGAAAGTACAAAGGCTTTTTTATCTTTCGGGAGCATAATAGTTTGGTCAACACGGTTGCCGTCACTGTCAAATGTGCAGATATCTTTCATGCTGACAAGAACATAGCCTCTGTTGTACATCGTTTCCATCATCTTGTTGAATTCGGAAACGGTAGTCATAACAAGGTTATATCCGTCTTGTTCAAAATCACCGTCAAAAGCAAGAGAAGTATCGTAAATCAAAGAGTGAACAAAAACATGGGTAACTTTGTCACACGGAAACTCAACAAGATTTGCTTTTTCGTTTTCCCAAGTGGCAACAAGTTTATTAAGTTCGCTGTTGCTGTCGTATCCGTCAATATTCTTGACCGCTTCTATTGCTTTGTCATAGTTGTACTGTGCGGCATCAATTTTTGCATTTGCAAGAACGGTGTCGCTTTGTACTTGTGTACTTTGTTCGTTACCTGTTGAGCCGTTTGTGTTGTTACCGTTATTCTTAAATCCAAAACAAACAGCAATTATTCCGATAATAATGAGGACAATAACAAGACTTATTATGATAATTGCTTTTCGTTTATTATCATTATTGCCGTTTCTGTTATTAGAAGACCTGATTTTTGCTTTCTTACTTTCTTCTGTTTCATCAAAAAAGTCATCTGTCAGATTGAAACTGTTATCTTTTTTTGGAGTATCATCTTCCGAAACATCAAAGTTTTCTTCAAAAGCA
>JAZLJE010000233.1:0-5504 GCA_045617705.1 Ruminococcus sp. | reverse complement strand
GAAATGAGGGATATGTTTGAGTAAGAAAAAAGACTATATCATTGTTATTCTTTCGGGACTTGTAATCGGCGCAGCGGCAGTTGCGCTTACATATTTCGGAAATCCGCAGAATATGGGTTTTTGTATTGCCTGTTTTGAGCGCGATATCGCGGGCGCATTGTCGCTTCATAACGCAGAAGTAGTGCAGTATATTCGTCCCGAAATCATCGGTATTGTTATCGGTGCTTTTCTTGTTGCTCTTTTTACAAAAGAATTCAAAGCAAAAGGCGGTTCGTCCCCGTTTACCCGCTTTTTACTCGGTAATATCGTAATGGTAGGGGCACTTGTTTTCCTCGGTTGCCCTTTGCGTATGGTTATCCGTATCGGCGGCGGCGACCTCAACGCTGTTGTCGGTCTTGTCGGCTTTATTCTCGGAATTTTGGTCGGCATATTCTTTATCAAAAAAGGTTTCTCCTTTGAGCGTGCATATAAGCAGAAGACGGTTGAAGGCACGGCTTTTCCTGTCGCCGCCATCGTTTTGTTTGTACTATTCCTTTCATTCCCGTGGATATTCAAAGCAAGCGAAAAAGGCCCTGCCTCTATGCACGCTCCTGTTATTCTGTCACTTGTTGTCGGAATAGTTGTCGGTGTTTTGGCACAAAGAAGCCGTCTTTGTTTTGTCGGCGGTGTTCGTGATGCCGTAATGTTTAAAGATTTTAAACTGCTTTTCGGTTTTCTCGGTGTTTTGGTAGCCGTGCTTATCGGCAACGCGATTTTGGGAACGCTGAACTTCTCGTTTGAAGGTCAGCCTGTTGCCCACACAGACGGACTTTGGAACTTCTTGTCAATGGCACTTGTCGGTTGGGGAAGTGTCCTTTTGGGCGGTTGTCCTCTGCGCCAACTCGTGCTTGCGGGTGAGGGAAATTCCGACTCTGCTTTGACCGTTGTCGGTATGGTAACGGGTGCCGCTTTTTCACATAATTTCAAGTTGGCATCATCAGCGGACGGAGTTACAAAACGCGGCAGCATTGCCGTAATTTTCGGGTTTGTTATAGTGCTGCTTATCTCGATTTTTTACACCGTAAGGAGGAAGAAAAATGATTGATGCAAGAGGGCTTTCGTGTCCGACTCCCGTGATGCTTACTCAAAAGGAAATAAAGAAAAACCGTGATGAAATAGAAGTTTTTGTTGATAACAAATGCTCGGTTGAGAACATCTCCCGTCTTGCGAACAACTGCGGATTTTCGATGAAATATGAAGAAAAAGACGGTGACTTTTTTATCACGCTGACAAAGGAAAAAGAATGAAAGAATTTATCGCAACTTTTTACACCCACCACGGTGCAATGGCAACAGAAAACGCCCTGAAAAAATGCAAAATCGAATGTAAAATTATGCCCCCGCCGAGGGAGATAAGTTCATCTTGCACAAGTTGTGTTTTCTACAAAAGCGAAAGCGATATGAAAGATTGTATCGACAACGATTTTGAAAGTATATACGAAGCCACAGAAAACAAAAAATTCGTTTTATTATGTGAAAATATCTGAATTAGGTCTGCCCTGCTTTTTAGCAGGGCTTTTCTTTATGAAAATATAGGAAAAATGCGGATATATAGAGTATAGAATGTTGACAAATTTTTGCTGTATTGATATTATATGATGAGATTAGCATAACAAAAATTCGGTAACAACAGCCGTTTGAAAAGAGGAAACTATGGATAATAAACTGTTTACGAAAAAAAGCCTTGATAAAATTAAATCCCCCGAAAGCCTTAACGACTATATCAGGGTATCAAATCCGGGTATTTGGATATTGCTTGTTGCTGTTTCCGCTTTGCTTATCGGCGCTTGCGTTTGGGGAATTTTCGGCAGACTTGACACAAAGGTCAGCACATCGGGCGTTTTTGAAAAAAACGAGGCAATAGTATTTGTCAGCGATGCTGAAATTGAAGAAAATATGCCTGTTGAAGTAGATGGTGAAAAAGGCAGTATTTTGGGCGTAGAATATGTTACAAAAGACGAAGAAACAGTAGCCTGTGTAACTATCAAAGCCGAAGTCAAAAACGGAAAACATTCGGTAAATATTATTACCGAAACCGTGAAACCTTTGTCGTTTTTGTTAAATTGAGGTGCGTATGGCAAGAAAGAGAAATGTTCCCGTAAAAAAGGGTGTTGCCAAAGTACCTGTTGTAATGCAACTTGAAACCCTTGAATGCGGTGCGGCGAGTTTGACGATGATACTTTCTTACTACGGAAAGTGGATACCGCTTGAAAGAGTAAGGCGTGACTGCGGTGTATCTCGTGACGGCCCAAATGCTAAAAATATTTTGAAAGCCGCGAAATATTATAAACTGAATGTAAAAGGCTATCGTTATGAAGCCGAGACTATTAGGGAAAGAGGAACTTTTCCCTGTATTATACATTGGAATTTCAACCACTTTGTTGTTTTGGACGGATTTAAGGGCAACAAAGCGTATATTAACGACCCCGCAAAAGGTGCTATTACTGTACCTATGTCAACTTTTGAAGAGTCGTTTACGGGTATTTGTCTTGAATTTGAGCCAAGCGACGAGTTTGAACCCGAAGGAAAACCGAAGAGTATGTTTTCTTTTGCAAAGGGCAGACTCACAGGAACAAAAAAGGCTTTACTCTTTACCGCGGTAACTTCGATAATCGCTTCTTTGGTGGCGGCTATCAGCCCCGCCTTTTCGAGAATTTTCCTCGATAGATTGCTCACAGGGGAAAATCCTTCGTGGATAATTCCTTTTATTGCAATACTTTTGGGATTTGATATTATCCAGATAGTGATGTCCGCAGTAAGCGAAGTTTACGGACTTCGAATAGGCGGAAAAATGGCGGCTGTCGGCAACACCTCCTTTATGTGGCATGTTTTGCGTATGCCGATGAGTTTCTTCTCGCAGAGAATGGCAGGAGATATTCAGGAAAGACAGGAGTCAAACGCAAATATAGCAAAAGTCCTTATGCAAACTTTTGCTCCGCTTGTTCTTCAATCGGGAATGATGATTTTTTACTTTATCGTTATGATAAGATACAGCCTTATCCTTACGGCTGTCGGACTTTGTGCTTTCGGAATAAACGCCTTTGTTTCGCGCTGGATTTCCAAAAAGCGTATCAATATCACCCGTGTTTCTATGCGTGATACCGCAAAACTGAATTCGAATACCGTTTCGGGTATCGATATGATAGAAACGATAAAAGCAAGCGGTGCGGAAAACGGCTATTTTGCAAAATGGTCGGGATATCAGGCAAGTGCAAATACTCAACTTGTAAAATTCCAGAAAACCGACATTTATATGAGCATTATCCCCGAATTTATGACGGCTTTCGCGACTGCGATTGTGCTTTTTCTCGGTGTATACCTTACTTTTATGGGTGAGTTTACCGTCGGTATGGTTATGGCTTTTCAAGGCTTTTTGACAGCCTTTATGCAGCCTGCTCAACAACTGCTTACCGCTAACCAAATGTTGCAGGAAATGCGTACTCAAATGGAGCGAGTTGACGATGTTCTCAACTATCCTTGCGAAAATGTCTTTGCAGACGAAGAGAGCCATAAGGGTGAGTATGAAAAACTTTCCGGAAAAATTGAACTGAAAAATATATCTTTTGGCTATTCACCTTTGGCAGAGCCATTGATAAAAGACTTTAATTTATCACTCGAACCGGGAAAAAGCGTTGCTTTAGTCGGCGGTTCGGGTTGCGGAAAGTCAACTATATCTAAACTTATCTCCGGTCTTTATGAGCCGTGGGAAGGTGAAATCCTCTTTGACTCAAAGAAGATGAGCGAGATAGACAGCAGTGTATTTCACGGTTCACTTGCCGTTGTTGACCAAGATGTAATTCTCTTTGAAGATACAATAGCAAATAACATCAAAATGTGGGATAACAGTATCGAAGATTTTGAAATGATACTTGCCGCACGCGATGCTCAGATACATAACGATATTATGAAACGCCCCTTGGGTTATCAGCACAAACTTATCGAGGGTGGCAGAGATTTTTCGGGCGGACAAAGACAGCGTATGGAAATTGCCCGCGTTCTCTCACAAGACCCGACTGTTATCATCCTCGACGAAGCAACTTCCGCTTTGGATGCAAAAACAGAGTACGAAGTTGTAAAAGCGATAAAGAACCGAGGTATAGCCTGTATTGTTGTTGCTCACAGGCTTTCAACCATTCGTTCCTGCGACGAAATTATCGTTATGGATAAAGGCAACATCGTTGACCGAGGCACACACAAAGAATTGCTTGAAAAAAGCAAACTCTACTGTGACCTTGTTACAAGTGAATAAGGGGGTGTGTGATTTTGAGTTGGTTTGATGAACAGATAAGATACAGAAAAGAAAAAGACGACAACTACTTTTTAGACGCTATCGACGACATTGCCGGTGCCGTTATGGGGCAACAACTTGTAAATGCCTTTGATGACAAGAAAGTCGCACAGTCCGCTATTGAAGAAGTATTAGCGTATTTTCACATGAAAAAAAAGACGGATGAAATACCGCCGTCTATTACAACCGTTGACGGTCAACTTGAATATACTTTAAGACCGCTTGGCATTATGCGAAGAATGGTTAACTTTGAAAAAGGTTGGTACAAAAACGCTGTCGGCGTTATGCTCGGCACGCTCAAAGAAGACGGCACAGCCGTTGCTTTGGTACCGTCAAAATTTTCGGGTTACACCTTTATGAATCTGAAAACAGGAAAAAGAGAAAAAGTCACAAGGAAAAACGAAAATCTTTTTGACGAAGAAGCCCTTTGTTTCTACAAACCTTTCCCGCTTCGCAAACTGAAAACTGTTGACATCTTAAAATTTATGATGCAACAGATAAACTTTTCCGATATACTTCTCTATCTTTCTATGATAGGAATAAGTACCTTGCTCGGACTTTTGGGACCGCAAATTAACAAGTGGTTGTTCGGTGAAGTACTGGAAAGCGGAAGTTTGCGAGTGCTTTTGTCGCTTGCGGTATTTATGATTTCGTTTATTATATGCAAGTCACTTATTACCGCTTTTCAAAACCTGATAAAAGCAAAAATCGAAGTCAAAGTCGATGTTGCCGTGCAGGCGGCGGTTATGAGCAGAATTATGATTTTGCCGACGACTTTCTTCAAAAAATACGCCTCCGGCGATTTGTATATGAGAACAGTTTGTGTGCAGAATTTCTGCAAAATGTTACTCACTACTGTCGGCACAACGGGAATTACAACAGCATTTTCGCTTATATATCTTTTCCAGATTTCTTCGTTTTCTCCCGCACTCGGAGTACCTGCACTTGTCGTTACCCTGCTTACCCTCGCGGTAACGGTTTCGACAGCGATTTTGCAGACGAAAGTCAACGAAGAACTTATTGAAGAAAAAAGCAAGGCAAGCGGTATGACATATTCGATGATAACGGGTATTCAAAAAATCAAACTTGCAGGCGCAGAAAAGAGAATGTTCTCTCGCTGGGCAAAAGGATATGCAAAGGAAGCAAAACTCGAATATAACCCGCCTATCCTTTTAAAA
>JAZLJE010000232.1:0-12539 GCA_045617705.1 Ruminococcus sp. | reverse complement strand
GTAATGCACTCTTAATCTGCTTTGCATTTTCATAAATCTGATTTCGCTTTTCAGACATTGAACGAACTACATCGTTCATCTGCTGAATGGATTTTATATTGTTATCTTCAACAAATTTTAAGGTCTTTAATCCGTTATTGATGCGGTCAATATAATACTGTGTCCTCTTATTATTTGACAGAACAACACGGGCATCTTTTTGAGGTCGCATTGCCTTACCAAGCAAAGCCGAAAGTTCTCTATTTGCCGTCTTGGTGTCCTTAATAATGAGCCTTTCAATTTCATATCTTCTTCTTGTTTCTTCTCTCTGCTCTGATGCTCTTTTCTTTCTATAAAACTCTTCGTCAATAGAATCAATGTCAATCTTTCCATAAGAATATTCTGCCCCGTTCTGCTCTTCCTCACGGCGAGAAGTAGACGAAGTAATTGTCGAACTTTCTTCTTGAAATTCTAACAAATCTCTCATTCCGTGCGAGTATGTTCTTATGCGTTCTGTTAATGCTTCTCGTTCATACTCTTCCCCGACATTTGAATCACGAACACCTTTCTGCCAATCTTCAAGTTTGAATGTTATATGCGCTTTCCAAGCCCCGCTCTTGGTCTTGGAAGAAATAGAATATCCAACCTCTTGCATCATCGAAAGGAAGTCCTCATACGATGTTGCATAAGGTATAAATCTATCCATATCCTTTTTCAAAATCTGAATATGGGTAGCCGTGTTTTCAACTCCACTTCTATATAATTCTGTATTAAGATAGGAAGTCTTTCTTGAAACTTCGCCCTCTTTATGTTCGTTCTTTCTCGGTGTAGGTTCATATATTTTATCTACCCCGTTTGCATCTTTATATCTTACATAATTAAACTCTCTTGTTGCTTCTAAAACTTCCAAGCCGTACTCTTCACAAAGAGCATCAGATACTTTACGAATATCAGCAATACTTTGTCTGCAATCATTATAATTTTTTCCTTTTAAGTTAGTCGCATTAAATTCAATATGATTGTGAACATATCCTGTGTTTATATGCGTACTAATAACAACTTGATAATCAGAAAGATATTTTTCTGCAAACTTTCTTCCTATCTCGTTGGCAACCTCGGGTGAAACCTCTTCACCAAAATTCTGAACAATACAATATTGTAAAACTGTTCCCTTTTTCCTTCCCACATTTGCAAATCTATTTCTCAAATCAACAAATTCTCGATGAACATTCTCGGGATTTACAATGTTCTGATAAGAAGAAATTGTCTTAAATGTAATCGTGCCGTCCTCGTTAAAAGTGACATATTTTTTCATTCTATCAATATATTCTTTTGACAATGAAAAGTCTTGTTCTCTCTTATCTCTTAAAACATAATCAAGGCTTTTCTCACTATCATCTTTCTTCTGCACCGATGCGGTTTTATCATTCATATCATAGTCCAACGATTGATTTCCCGTTGCGCTAATCTTATATATAAAAGTGATTGCCATTATTCACTTACCCCATTTCTTCAAAAACAAATCGAGATAACATTTCTCTGATTTCTCTAAATTGCTTCATAGCATTTTCAAATTGAAACCTCAAATCATCATCATCATTTATATTTGAAATTATTTGTCTAATATTAACTTCAATCGGATTCAGTACGGAAGAAATTTCGTTTGCCATTTCAATATCATCACTTGCAAACACATATCCTTTTACAATGAAATTTCTAATTAAATCATTAACAGAAATATGAGCCAACTTTGCTTTACCTTTTGCAACTTCCAATTCTGCATCTGACAATTTAACTTGCAAAGAAGAGGAACGATTTTGTTTTTCATTCATTCCTCACCGCCCTCACTTTCCCTCACTATGCTCTCTTCCACAAGGCATCTAATTTCAATCAATTCATTCATAAGAATTTCATAATCCCCCCAAGAAGTCATTTTTGATTCATTAGTTGCTCTTGCCAAATCATTTATCTTTTGACCTCTTTCATTTATCTTTACCGATAAACTATGAACAATTTCTTTATTCTTTTCATTAGTGAATACATACCCGTTTACAATCAACTTTCTTAAATACTCACTAACAGAAATTCCTAAAGTATTTGACTTTTCTTGAACAACTCTTTTTTCGTCCTCACTCACAAACACTCTCTTGTTGTTTGTTTTAATTCTATGTTTTTCAGCCATTATACTATCATTCCTTTTTCCTCACCGCGAGTAACCGATGCGGTATTCAACGGGGGTATTAGGGGGCTTGCCCCAACGAAAGTGACTAACAAGCGGGAATTGATAACACCGAAAGGTGGGAGCATATTCCCAATGCTTGCTACTAAAAAATAATTAGAAATATATGCTTTAGGATAGCAAGTAAATTTGTTTCCTTGGCATTGGGGTCAAATAATAATGCTGATGCTGAAAATATTAAGTATGAACCATATAGACTAAATAAATAAGTGAAATATTTAGTCTGTCCGAATGGTACACCGCCTCTCATTTCAATAACATCTTTGATTACAAATATCAGACCCACTATAGCACCAAATCTTAAAAACGAGTAAATCAAGGAAACCAATCTGTATATAACAAACTGAATTCCCTTGACTACCTTATAAAACATATTTCCTACTGTTCTCATAAAATCACCGCCTTTTCCAATCTTCGCATAACGCGAAGAAATAACAGTTAATAAGGAAAGGGTTTATAGAGATTCGTTCTCGATGACATAACGAATAAATCTACACTCTTCTACTTGATATTCAGAACAAATAGAACTAATTGTATCAATCAATTCGCCGTCATTTGGAAAAGTTATTCCGAGCGATTCTCTTCCCGCTCCACTTCCACCGCGACTATACATTTTCAAAAAATCATACTTTACATACTTCTTATCTGTAATAACTTTTTCAAGAAGTTTTACGATATAAGTGCTGATACTCATATCATTTTTTCGCGCCTCTTCTGTTGCCTTTAACTTGATTTCTTCCGAAACTTTGTAACTTCTTCTCGGGTTCTCTTTCTTACAATATGCAACGATTAAAGATTTACCAAACTTATACTTTTTTGCAATTTCCTCAATCGCCTTTACATCTTCCTCTGATAAAACCTCTTTGTATAAATTCTTCTTTGCCATTTCAATTTTTCTCCTTTTCTATCAAATAAATAAACTACCATATACGATTAAAAATACACTTGCCGTCAATCCCAAAGTGAAGGCTTCGGATTTTTTTGTGCGCCATTTCAGCGATATAAAAATACCGATACAAATTAAAACTTGAATTGCATTTTTTACAATCTGCACCCAATTAAGAGGCTCTGTATTTATATAAATCATTTCGCAAAAGAACACGGCACAAACGATTGATGCAACCCTTATCATCTTCCTTGTACTTGTCTTTAAGAATTGCTTTCCCGCGTTTTCTTTTTCCCATTCCTCTTGCTTTCTTTTTGCTTTTTCTGCCTCTATTACTTTAGGGTCAACACCATACCTTTTTGACAATTCAATATCTCTAATATCATTCCTAAAGTCATTCAATATTCCCATTGGCTCTTGCCTACTTTCCTATTACAATTCCTTGTATCTGCTTAATATTTATTACACCTATTTTTTCAAAACGGCTATCGTAACTCTCATTTCGATTGTCACCCATAATGAAATATTCATCATCATCTAAAGTGATTTTTTCACTCGCCATTCCCGCATCTTCAATATAGATTTCTTTCATCGGGTCGCTTTCCCAAAGCACATCGTTTATATAAATTTTTCCGTCTATAATCTGAATCGTATCGTGTGGAACTCCAACAACTCTTTTAATGTAGTTCTGCTTTATAACACCCGTTCCAATCTTGGCAACCACTATATCATTTTGTTTTATATTTAATCCAATCTTCCGTATAAAAACAATGTCTTTGTCCTTAATCGTATCTTCCATACTTACACCGCTGACCTTGATAAAATCAATTACAAAGAACTTCAAAACAATTAAGATAAGAACCAAAACAACTACTATCATTTCATATTTTTTGTTCTTCTTCATCATTTTAATCCTCTATCCAAAAATCATTTTTTCTTGTTTCTTCCGACCACATCATAAGAGGCAATTTGTAATTTGAAATGCGAGAAACACGGCTCTGAATAAACTTAATATCATCATCTGTGAGGTCAACAAAATCTTCCCCGTTATCACCAACTTTTGAAATAAGAATATCACCTACAATCTGTAGAGCATTTGCACTTGAAGTCTTAACAACACAATCGCCCATTAAAATAATATTAGGCTCTTTCCCTTTTAACAATCCCTCTTCACCAATAAGGGCAACATAGTTATCAAGTAAATGAATTACTTCAAAATAGCCACCGACACCGCCCCATATTTTATCTAATCGCTCGTACTCGTTTCCGCTAACATCATAAACAATTCCCTTGGGTTCTCCAACCTTAAACTGCATCATTCTCATACTAAATTCCTTTCCGTCCTCGCCGTGAGGACTGTCAAATATTATCCTATTTTTTCTTCTCATTCATAAAACTTGAAAAGGCTTCTTCGTGCATTTTTGCTTCTCTTTTTACATTCTTCCAACGAGATTCATAGAGTGCGTGATTGTATAAAATCTCATAGCCCTTGTCTATACTTATTTTACACAAATCATCAAATTCTTTATCAAGATGAGGGCAACTCCATATATCAGAACGGCAGATAAAAATTACATCATATTTATCATTCAAAGCCTCGCCGTGAGAAATTATTTTTGCCCTGTCCTTATATCTTTCATCAGCCATAGAAAAATCAATATCACTATCACTACGGGCAACCCAACAAACTGTAGCATTTCTTCTATCGTCCAAAATTGCCGTAATCCAATTTCCGCAATGAACCTCTTTTCCATTACGAGAACATTCCGTTTTTGTCATTCTTCTTACATTCTCATAATCAGCATCAAGAGGGTACATATCATGATGAAAGTCTATGTTAGTAATCTCAAAAGATTTGTTTCCTTTAACTTGTTCATTTATAAATTCATACGCATCAAGGTGACTTATTGAAATCATAAATTTATTAGGTGCGCTCATTAAATTTCTAAAGAACTCGCAAATATCTTTATAGTCCGAACTAACACCTATTTTTTTCAAATCCTTACTACTTAAAGGATTCCCGTAATGCGAAGCCCAACAAGAATTTGCAAGAGAAACAGATGCAAAATCGTGTCCGTCTGGAAACCATTCTCTCTCATCGGCAGAAGCATCAATGTAATAATCCCAATCAATAGATAATATCTTTATAGCCATAAATAAAATCCTTTCTATTATCTGATTAAAGTATAGCATATATGTCTGTATATGTCAACAATATAAGTCTGTATTTGTCAATTTCTTTTATTGATTACATTTGCCTATGTAAATAGGCATCGGTTTATCCTCTATTAAATAGGTCACAAAGTTTTTCCATTTCTATCGCGATAATAGGTCACAAAGTTTTTCCATAGCCATATTCTTTACTAATTTTATTGATTTTCTTATCAAAAACGGCTTTTTATAGCAATAAACAATGTAAATATTATATATAACCGCCTTAATAGGTCACAAAGTTCTTCCGTATAAAAACCAATAGGTCACAAAGTTTTTCCTCTATTACAACACAAGATTTGGTATAGTCATTATTAAAAACAACAAAATGTTATTCAAAATAAAAAATCGTTGTTCTAAAAATATGTCTGTAAATAAATATATTTCTATTAAGTTTACAGAAAATTTATAAATAATATCATTCAACCCCTCATAAACGATTGATTGCTTGATTACCCTCTTGATTATTTTCTTGATTACTCTCTTGATTACTCTCTTGATTACTATAAGAAAAATTCCTTATAAATAAAGGATTTATAGCAATTATAGGTCACAAAGTTTTTCTAAACACGGCACAAATATTTGCAAAACCGAACACAAAAAAATGCAAAAAGGACACAAAAAAATGTGTTAAGGACACAAAAAAATTCTTATAGGTCACATAGTATTCCAAATAGGTCACAAAGTTCTTCCGCGAGTTATCCACAATAGGTCACAAAATAAAAGGTCACAAATAGGACTTGACAAAATGTGACCTAAATGTTAATCTAAACATAGATGAATATAGGGGGTAACAAATGGCAAGCAATAAAAAAAAGGAATCAGTAATAACAAGCCTTGGAAAAGACGGAAACTATATGGTTCAAAAGAGCCGTCCTCTATTGGCTTTATGGGATTCAAACTTTTCATTGCCCGAATTTAAGATACTTGATGTTTACTTATCGAGAATTGATAGTCATAATCCCGAAAAGAAAACTGTAGTATTTACTAAAGGGGAACTTGAAGAACTATTAGGGGTCACAAAAATCAATAAAACAGATTTAGATACTCGATTAGATAATCTAATGAGGCGAGTTGAAATTCCCGATAATGAAACCGAAGAGGGATATATAAAAGTAGTCCTATTTGAAAAGGCTCATATAAAGGCTGATAAATACGGCATAAATCAAGTAGAACTAATGTGTACTGATAGTGCAATGAAATATTTCTTCAATGTAGATAACATAGGTTATCTACGATACAAATTAAGGTGCATAGTAGGAATAAGAAGCCTATACACTTACATAATGTTCAATTACATTGAAGATAATAGATTCAGAAAATCTTGGGAAGTAGACCTTGAAGAATTAAAAGAAAGACTTCATTGCACCGAGGAAGATACATATAAAGAATTTAAGAGATTCAATGACCGCTTACTAAAAAGAGTAAAAAAAGAAATGGACGAAAAAACAGATTGCCGATATACCTACGAACCAATAAAAGTAGGGCGAACTGTAACCAAAGTTAAATTTACTGTAGAAACAATAGCGGATAGAGAATTAAATAATGAAACTCCTAAATTACCGCCAAATCCTGCTAATGGCTACAAAGTTACTGAAAAATACGGATTATGGGCGAATGTCTTTATGGAAGGTGATAAAGATGTTTCAGAAGAGGAATGGGAATGTATTTTTAACGATGAACAATTAAAAGAATTACATTCGCTTCTATGTGCCATACCGCTATATAAAATGCCAAAAACAGACTATGATGATAATTATGATATAAGAAGATACCATTATGTAGAACAAATTTACACACGATTTAAGAGAATTTGTAGGGAAAAGCAAGGAACGGCTGACGAAATAAAAAATCCGTATAACTACTTTGTAAAAATGCTTGAATCTGAATCAAAAGAATAAAAAGATAGCCTCGTTGAAATATAACAACGGGGCTTTTATTTTACTCACCGCGAGTAAAATAATAAAGCCCTCGATGTTGGTTAGGCATCAAGGACTTTATTGGTAAGTTAAGATAGGTTACGAGTTGGTTAGGCTCGCACCGAAAGGTTTCCGCGTAAACGGAAATTAACTTCTGTAAGAAAAATAACATAAGTAAATGAAAAAATCAAGAATCAATCAATGTTAAAATGCTTTGTGGTACTGTAAAATTCAGCAAGCCCATTGTTTAGATAAGTGATAAAAGCCTCTCTCTTCTGCTTGCTCGTTCTGTAATATCCATAAAGAAAATCATTCAATGTTTTCTTTTCTTTTGCATCATTAGCCTTAAATCTTCTCTCCGTCTGTTTAATGGCATCAAAACTTGATTGTTCTTCTCTTCTTAATTGAGAACCTTTAAGATATTTGTTGCCGATAAGACGGACGGCATCTGTAGCCTCGCCGAATACATCAGTATCGTCATTATCAAGCATTTCTGCATTATTACCTATAATGTGCAACAAGGTAGCACATACAGACATCATAGTTTTTAAGTCTTTCATTTCAACCTTAACATCGCTTATATCCCCGCATAAGTTCCAAATACCAAATCCGCATTTTAAGTCGGTGAAATCTAACATAGATTCTTCGGGGTCATAATCAACTGTTCTTTCAACAATCTTTCCGTCAACTTCTTCAATTTCCGTAATAGGAACAACCATAACTATTCCTCGCTTTCCGATTCTGCTTCTGTAAGTCTTGCAAAGAACTCACAAACAAAATCAAAAATATCGTCCTCAATATCCCAAATATCGCCCTCTTCTGCGTTATAATGATAGAATACTATCTGATTCTCTTCTGAATTTTCATCGTAATCGGGAACAACCGCCATAATGTCACCGATTCCATTGATAGTAAAGATTGAAATAACAATACAATCGTGTCCGTTAATATCAATGTGAAGTTCATCGCTATCAACAACCGTCTGATTATCGCTTGTAGGAATATTTTCATCATCGCTTGCCTCTGCTACATTGTCACTATTGGAAGTGTCTGCATCTGTATCTACATCATTGCTTGCGGTCAAAACCTCATCAAGCATAGCCTCGGGATTATAACCCTTTTCCCCTGTTAATTTTGCGCTTTCCTTAACAACTTCGCCCGTTCTCATATCTCTTACCATTTTGAAATCTCCTTTTTAATAAAATTTACTCGCCGTGAGGAACTAATCAATTCCTCTTTCTAATAAAATCTTGTTTAATTTATTGCCATATCGTGTAATTCCGTTTCCCGTGTAATCTTCGTGATTAGGGTACTTATCCATAAGAATATTATAATTTAATCGCGCTCTGTCGGGGTTACTTGGTGAACCGACAAAAATAGATGCTCTCGATATTTTTCCAAGAGTGGGATTCGTTTCTGATATAGGCTTATCTTTATCGCACTCGATAAGGTCTGCTAAAATATAACGGCTCTCATCTAATGAAACCTCTCCCTTTTTAGCGATTGCATCATTGAAATTATCACGAAGCAAATCGCTCATTCCCGAATCAATTACAGAATTACCAACTTTAACAACGCAATGGTGCATTGCTCTGTCTGAACCTACTATCACACACCACCCCTCATATACAACGGGATTATACCCGTGCTTTGATAATAAATCATAAAGTTCTTGTGAAATTGAATAGCATCTACCAACCGAAAATTTAACTGTGTTAATCAGTTTAAGCAACTCGGGGTCTGTTATTACATCGGTATTTTCAGATGTAAAAATCTCATAATCATTGCTTGGTAAGGGTCGGTAATCAGTAGGAACTATTATCGAATGACGGAACTCGCCATTTATATAGCACTTCATAACAACCTTTATATCCTTATCCGTTACCTTAATGCAATGGTTCTTGTAACCTATATCAAATCTTTTCATAATTCCTCACCGCGAGGACTTTATCACGCATCAGCGCGATAAAATCCGTTTCTATCTTTGATAAATGCAACTGTTCCGAAATCCGAAAAACGAGGAACATCTACATTGTGAACATAACAATAGTTACAGAACTTGTCACCCCTCACCGCAAATGTTCTCATTGCATCATCAATGTTGCGGTTAATGATAAGCAAATTGTAAAAATGATATGTTCCTTGATAACTCGGGGTTTCTATGATGTGAAATACAAAGATATGATTTTCTTCAATAACCTTATCAATCAGCATCTTTTCTTCGGCAGATAAAGAAACTACCTCTCCGTCAACATCTTTTGTGATTTCCCCGTCCTTATCAAAACTATCTATAACCTCTTGGCTATAACCAAGAAATTGTAACCTTTCTATCGCAAGCCTCTTTTTCGCTGAATCCATTATCATAATAAAACCTTTCCGCAAAGGGCTTTTTCAAGCCCTTTGCATTTATTGTTATGTTATGCTACTCTTTTTACCCCGCCGTTACAAGGAATAATTCCTACATAACCGAACTCTGATAACTCGGGGTCGCTTTCATTCCAACAATAAGCACAAACATTTTTGTAAGCATCATCGGCTAACAAATCAGCCATATCCATTACCCACTCTTCCTCATATTTGCTAACATAAAGGTAAGTATAAACAACACCGAATGACATAACAGACTTGATGATATGATACACAAGACATTCGTGTTCTTTTTCAAATGCTTCAACAAGGGCTTTTTCTTCATCATCAATCCAATAAAGGATACCCATACCCATTTCAGACTTGTTAAGTTTTCCCTCTTTGATAAATTCCTTAATCGGGGTATCAAGCATCTTTAATGCTTTCATTCTCTTAACCGCCTCTGTAACCATTTTTTCTCTATTCATTTTTTAACCTTTACCTTTCTGCCTCACCACAAGGCATATCTTTAACTTACAAGTAAATTATAGCACTAATGTCTGTAAATGTCAACACGAAAAATAAAAAAAGACAAGGTTTTTACAAGTAAATTGAGCCATACATAAACGGGTAGCCGATACACTTCGTCCGTGTCAAGGGATTAGAGGAAGATTTTTTGCTTGCAAAAAATACTCTCCCCTTGATGCGGTTCGCAACCCTTATAATCATTCAGCAAGGGAAACAAGGAATGTTTTTAATCCGCGTTTCCCTCTTAACTACCAAAGGAAAAATTCTTTTGGGCGGGCTTCTCACCGCCCCGTTCTATTCGTAGCGAAGCGAAGCCAAGACAAATATATTACCCTCGGTAGAGTATAATAAATTCTTTTTACGAGCCGTGAATACTCACGGCTTGCTTATCATCAAGGAAAGGCTGATTGATTATCGGGCTTTCTTCCGTTGTTCCGCGAGCCGACAATAGGCGAGCGGTCAAATGCCTCTCACGCGCTCTGTGAGGCTGATTTAGGGGCATAAAGAAAAGAGGTAGTATAAATCACTACCTCTCACTCTAAAAGCCGTCTACGGGGCTTATACGCGCTTATTCTGTTCTTGCGTGTTCGTCCATTGTTGTTAAAACCATAGTGTAGTGCTTTTCCCATTTCTTCGGGGTCAATTTCTCACACATAGAACATATTTTCATAGCCTCTGCTTCTTTGGGCGAAACACCTAATCGCTCGTTAAATAAATTAACATCTTCCTTGCGATAGTTGTCGGTATAATCTGTGCGATAATATCCTCTCTCGCCCCACTTAATACAAATCAGTTTTCCGTAATATCCCTCATCGTCTTTTCCCTCGATATTCAATCCGTAACAAATCTCGGGGAAAACAATCTTATTATCCTCTGAAACCATATTGCTCTATCCTCTCTTTCTTTGCGTAATCATAAATATCTTGATAAGGCTCTATCTTGATATTATAAACCTTACATTGCTTTATCTGCTTTTCAAAAGTCGGATAAAGGCTTGCAAATGATTGAGGTCTTACCTTCTCTATATAGTATCTCAATAACTTAACAGTATCGTAAAGAGCATTTTCTATCTTGGCTAAATTATCCATATTTTACCTCATATTCCCCACGGCAATTTTACTCGCCGTGAGGAAATTTATATTATGCAAAAAGTCTTGATGTAGCAAGTTCTTCCATTGCGATACGGGTATCAAGCGCGTATTTCTGTGCTTGCTCTGTAACCGCATTGAGGATTCCCCACTTGGTTCGGTCATATCTTCCGTCAATCAAAGATAATAATTCCTCACCGCCCTTTTGAGAAAGTTTCGCTTCTTTTCTGATACTTTCAAGAAGAACCTTAAACTCATATTCGGAAAACTTTTTCTTGGTTGCCTTTTCTGCAACCTCTAAATAATTGCTATCTAATGAATGAGCATTAAGCATCGCCTTGTTGAAATCGGCAATCTTTGAAGCGGTCATTTCATCGCCTATATGATACTGTCTGTATAAAACCCCGCCGTGCTTTGTAGCAATCATTCCGTTAGTGCAAACTTGGCGATATACGAAATACTTCATCGAGAGGCTTGCCTTACCAACATCAGAAGAATTAACAATAAATCCGCTATACAAAGGTGATTTATCAAATGAGGCATCAAGAGGATTACGGGAAATAAATCTCAAATGAGTTCTGTCACTTGTAACATAAGTATTAGCAAGTAAATACTCGTCTGTATCAACTGTCTGCCTTAAATTCTTGATAACCTTAACGGAATCATAAGGTGTATAAGATTCAGACAAAACCGCTCTGATTACTCCGTCCTGCTCTCTGAACATTAAAGAGCCGTCAAATCTTTCAGCCCACGCACGGAAATTAGAAAATGCAAGTTCGGGCATATTCTCATCAAATAAAGCCGATACATAAGTGCTTAACCCGCCTTTGCTGATACGGGAACACAACTGATTGAAAGCATCTTGTGTAATATCGGCGGTATGGTCATATCCGTCCTCGCCCTTATATTTTATCTGTTTATCTTCCGTAAATTCAAAATTAACTCCGTTAGAGCAATCAACGATATTGCTTTCCCATTTATCGGCATAAGCCTTACATCTTTTTTCAAGTTCTTCAAGTTCAAGTTCTGCCTTTGGCATAAATCTCGGTGAACCGCCTCTTGATTCTAAAACTTCGGGTAACATCTTAACTATCATAAAACCAACCTTTCCGTCCTATAAGGACTTACCTATCCTTAACTTACAATAAAAGTATATCATATATGTCTGTAAATGTCAACACATATTCTAAAATTTATACATATTCTCACGGCGAGGAAATTAAACGGGTAGCCGATACACTTCGCCCGTGTCAAGGGAATAGAGGAAGATTTTTTGCTTGCAAAAAATACTCTCCCCTTGATGCGGTTCACAACCCTTATAATCATTCAGCAAGGGAAACAAG
>JAZLJE010000231.1:0-2900 GCA_045617705.1 Ruminococcus sp. | reverse complement strand
TGATGTACCGTTATTGATAATAAAGTTGTTATATTCCTCAGGGATAAAGCAGAAGTACTGAACTTCGCCGTATTCATTTACCTGATAATATGTCATTGCTTCGCCGGGCCATTCTGCTTTTGCTCCGCCATCGTTCCATGTATAGAAATTGATTGTACCACTCCACAAGCGTGAGTTAGAGAAGATAACTGTGTAGCAACCTTCCTGATAAGGAACATCGCCGCCGGGGCCTACGGTAGAAGTAGGTGTTGTCGGAACATCACCGTTATCATAATAAATTGCAGCAATACCTGTTGAGCCGACTTGACCTTTGATATAGCCGCCACTTACGGTAAATGTATTACCTGTAACAGCGTCTTTGTATGTACCTGTTTTAAGGTTGTGGTTTCTAAGAGATACATTAGCAGAAGTGCCTTTGAGGTTTACTATCATACAACCTGCGTCCCCACGCTCAATCCAAGCACGGCTGCCGTCGTTGTTACAATATTCGCCGTCGCCTACAAAGTAGTTACTAAACTGGTTGATTGCTTTTGTAGTACTATTTGACCAAGAAGCATCTTTCGCTTCACCGAGCAAGGTTGTATAACAAGCACTGGTATTTGTTGCATCGCCGGGACGAGCAAGATAAACGCCTGTGATATCGGCACGGCCTGCTGACAATGCCCAAATTTTGTTACGCTGTTCGATTGTGTAGCCGGAAGTAGAGCCGTCTGTATATGTATCGTGAGATTCATCCCAAAGAATACAATTTTCTTTTGTGAAGTTAGCACTCGGATAGAAAGGTACCGGGTCTCCGCCTTTACCTCTTACAGCATCGGAAATTGACCAAATACCGCTGGAGTCGGTAACATCCATAAACTTGGTGTATGACTGGAATTTTCTTCCTACACCGCAGGTGTTAAGGATTTCGCCGTATGCGAAACACTCAACATCGGGATTTTCCTGTCTGACTTTTTGGAGAGTGTTTACCCAGAATTGTGATGCAAACGGAGAGCAATCGTCGGGAGTTTCGATATGCTTTGCAGCATCGAAACGGAAACCGTCGGCACCGGACTTGATAATCTCTGTCATATAGTCATAGATAGCCTTTTGTACAACTGCTGAAGATGTATCAAGGTCAGGAAGACGGGAAGTACAATGTCTTGTCATAGAAAGGGTACTTTGATACTGGTTAAATCTGTTGGGGTCTTCGTCGTATGTACAGTTTTGCCACGGAGTATGGAAAGCCTTGGCATTTACTATTTCGGGTTCAAAAGTCTTTGCCTTCGGGGTAAGGTGGTCCATAGGATTTGTAGAAGTTATCGAATCTTCATTATCGCAAGTACCCATGTGGTTGATAACTGTATCAACGATAACCTTAACTCCGAGAGAATGTGCTTTTTTACACATACTTTCGAATTCGGATTTAGTACCGAGGGCGTTGTCTTTGCTTTCGTTTAGTTGGAAGCCTGCAGGCTGGTAGTACATCCACCAACCGTTGTTAATACTGTTTTCCAAATAATGGATATTCTTTGTGCCTTCTTTTACTTCGTTGGGAGGTGAAACCTGAACGGTAGTAAAGCCCTGTGCGGCTATCTTATCAAGTTTTGCCTCGATGTTTTTGAAAGACCAGTTCCAAGCCTGCAAAATCATACCGTCGTTTACAGTCGGTGCAAGACCAGAATTAGTCTTTAATGACTCTTGCATATCGGAATAACTTTTTGATGTTGCTTTAGTTACTGCTTGCTCGGTATTGGCAGCGGAAACAAAATTAGTTCCTGCGACAACAGTGCAAGTAATGAGCATCACCGTGCATAAAATTATGCTAATCGTTCTTTTTAATTTCATAGCAATTCCTCCTAAAGATGATTATACATAGTAATCCACTATCACAATTTTATTATAAACATTATTTGCTAAATTTTCAATTCACTTTTTCTACAAATATTTTCAAATAAAATAGTAATATTCACTAACTGAATATTGAAAAATCCATATACTTGAAAAAAAACATATTTTATGATAGCATAATTACGGTGATTTTATGAAACAATGTGATTACTGTGCAAAAGAAATTTCTTACCACGAAATGTACTGTTGTGATGAATGTCAGAAAAAGACTAACGACTTTTATGACCATCGTGATAAATATTCAAAAATCTTTTCGATATTCAACGGAATATTCGTTTTGTCTATCGGAATAGGAATTTTTGCTTATTCTTTTTTGCCGACATTCGGGGCATTTCTTATTGCCGTATCGTTGCTTGTACTTTCGGTATTGTACTTTCTCTGCCCTTTCCCGCCGGAAATTATGATACACAAAAGAAAACTTGAAAAATCAATTAAATTTTGCAAAATAATTTCGCTTATCCTCTTTATTCTCGGGATACTTGCAACCGTTTTTGCGATTTTTACTATTTTTATGTAGTATATACGAAACTTTTTTGAGAACACTACTAATACCTACAAATTTGAAGGAGGTTATTAGTATGCTCGACAAAATTGCATTGACATTACTCGTCATCGGCGGTATCAACTGGGGTTCGGTAGGACTCTTTCAATTTGACATTGTTGCATGGATTTGCGGCGGTCAGACAGGAGTTATCAGCCGAATTATCTATGTTATCGTAGGTCTTGCCGCACTTTGGTGCATTTCGCTTTTATTCAGAGATAATACCGAAGCAGGCGACTCTGACTTGGAATCTTCACCCACATAAATAAACAAATTAAAATGCCTCTGGATTATCTCCAGAGGCTCATTTGTTTTATTAACGTTTTAATTAAAGTTTTTCTACAACTGACTTTGTATCTCTTGCGATAGCAAGTTCTTCGTTGGTTGCGATAAGTTCAACGGGGATTGAACTATCTTCGGTTGAGAGTCTGCCTGTAATTCCGTGCCAAGTCTTTGCGTTGAATTCTTT
>JAZLJE010000230.1:0-1338 GCA_045617705.1 Ruminococcus sp. | reverse complement strand
GCAATAGCAAGTGCGCTTGTCAACAATCCGACAATCCTTCTTGCAGACAAGCCGACGGGCGCGTTGGACTCACAAACCAGTGTACAGGTTATGGAACTTTTGTAAAAAGTTGCCAACGACAGACTTGTCATTATGGTAACGCATAACCCCGACCTTGCAGAAGAATATGCAAACAGAACAGTAAAACTCAAAGACGGAAAAATCACCGAAGACACAAACCCTTTTAAAACAGAAGTCAAAGAAGAACAACCGAAAAAGAAAGAGAAAAGAAAAAAGAAAGCGTCGATGTCTTTCTTTACTTCCCTTGCGCTCTCTTTTAATAACCTGCGTACAAAAAAAGGCAGAACACTTTTAACCTCTTTTGCAGGCTCGATAGGTATTATCGGAATTGCTCTGATACTTTCGCTTTCAAACGGCGTCAACGCCTATATTGACAATATTCAAAAAGATACGATGACCTCGTATCCCATTCAGATAAAAGCACAGACGTTTGACCTTTCGGGAATGATGGAACTCGGCAGAAAAAGCAAGGAGTCATCAGGCGAACACAACGATAAAAGCAAGATATATTCAAATACAAAAGACTTTGAAATGGCGCAGGGTTTTGCTGACTCGCTGACCGAAAATAACCTTACCGACTTCAAAAAGTATCTTGACTCTCCCGACTGCGATATGAAACCGTATCTCGGTGAAAACGGAATTTCCTACGGCTACAAAACTAAATTTGATATATACACTTACGACGATAACAAAGACCTTGTCAACACAGACGGCAGTACCCTTGCCGAAAACGATAAGGAAAAAATGGCGCTTGCGTCTTTGTCGATGAGTGGCTCGAGCAGTTCGTCGATGTCCGACTTTATGTCAAGAAGCAACTTTACAGAACTGATGTCGAACAACAACGGCGAAATCAGCAAGGCGATTTCCGACAAGTACGATATTCTCTACGGTGCTATGCCGAAAAATTATGATGAAATCGTTATCGTTGCCGACAGGAACAACGAAATTTCCGCGTCTATTCTTTATCAACTCGGTTTTCTTCCGACAAAAGAGTATAAAGAAATGATGAAAAAACTCGAAAAAGATGAAGAAATTAACCTCGAAAGCAAGGCGTGGACTTTTGAAGAAATTTGCAAAAAAGAGTTCTACCTTATTCCCGAATGTGACTACTATGAGAAAAACGACAACGGTGTTTTCGAGAGAATAGAAGACAACGAAAAAATCGAAGACTTGCTCGACAAGGCGTTGAAACTGAAAATCACGGGTGTAATAAAGCCGAATGACGACGACACTTCTTTGATAGGTTCTGTTTTCGGATATACTCAATATCTCACAAAA
>JAZLJE010000229.1:0-8570 GCA_045617705.1 Ruminococcus sp. | reverse complement strand
ACCGCCCGAAAATATGGTGCATACAGGTTTCCCGACAGATGATTTTTTATTTGAAGAAGAAGATTTTACTCAAAAGTTGTTTCCAAAACACACTTTTAGTAAAATTATTATGTGGCTCCCGACATTCAGAAAAGAAAAAAGCGGTAATAGGTTGGATTCACAATTTGATTTTCCTTTGGGCATTCCTTGTGTATATACTCAAGAAGACTGCAATAAACTCAATGAATGTCTGAAAAAGGAAAACATCTTACTGGTACTAAAGCCTCATCCTGCACAAGACTTATCGATAGTAAAATCACTTGATTTATCAAATTTTAAAATCATATATGATGATAACTTGAAAAACGCTGATTTACAGTTGTATCAATTCCTTGGTTCAACAGATGCGATGATAACTGATTATTCATCAGTATATTATGATTATTTGCTTACAAAAAATCCCGTAGGTATTACATTAGATGATTTTGAGGAATATACAAAAGATACAGGTTTTGTATTTGAAAATTTCTTTGATATGATTGTCGGAGAATATATCAAAAATACCGATGATTTGTTAAAATTTATTGAAAAAATCGCAAAAGGTGAAGACGATAAACTTGAGTTGAGAGAGAAAACTTGTAATCTTGCTTTCAAATATAGGGATAACAAGGCTACACAAAGAGTTTATGAACATCTTATCAAAATGCTGAACGAAAGATATTCGGAAAATTTATAGGAATTTTGCGGGGGATTTATGTCTTTTACAGATATTGAAAAATATAATGTGTTAGTTGTCGGCTGTGGTTTGTCCGGCGCATCTGTTGCAAGGATGATTGCCGAAAAAGGATACAAGGTGCTTATAGTCGAGCGACGCAATCACATTGGCGGAAATATGTATGATTATTATGACGAACACGGAATACTTGTGCATAAATACGGACCGCATACTTTTCATACGAACGATAAAACTTTATATGATTTTATTTGTCGCTTTTCACAGTGGGATGAGTATAAACTGACCTGTGGGGCAGAAATTAACGGCATTTGCACACCAACGCCGTTTAATTTCCGGACCATTGATGATTTTTATTCAAAAAGCGATGCAGAACAATTAAAAAGACATATTGCAAAAAAGTTTCCCGGTAGACAAACAGCAACGGTGGTGGAACTTCTTGATTGTGATGATGATATTATCAGAGGCTTTGCACAGTTTTTATTCGAAAACGACTACAGCCTTTATACAGCAAAACAATGGGGAGTAGATGCTTCGGAAATTGACCCTTCTGTACTGAAAAGAGTTCCAATAAGATTTGGTTATGAGGTAGGATATTTTGACGACAAATATCAGGTTATGCCGAAAACCACTTATGTTGACTTCTTTTCTTCTTTACTTGAACACGACAATATTGATGTCGTGCTGGGGTTTGATATGCTTGATTGCCTTTCTGTAGGTAAAGATGACAAAAAACTTTCATTTAACGGAAAAGAGATAAACATTCCCGTAGTATATACAGGACCGTTGGACGAGTTGTTCCTTTGCCGTTTTGGGGCTTTGCCTTACAGAAGTTTGAGATTTGATTGGAAATATGAAAATATTGACAGCAAGCAGGATATGCCGGTTGTTGCTTATCCTCAAGCAGAGGGATATACCCGTATTGTGGAATACAAAAAACTTCCGTATCAAAATGTGAACGGAACAACATACGAAGTCGAGTATTCTTTGCCGTATAAATCGGGCGAAAAGGCAGAGCCTTATTATCCTGTACTTACTGAAGAAAGTATGCTATGTTACGAAAAATACCGTTCTTTGGCTGAAAAAACCGAAGATTTGTTTTTATGCGGAAGACTTGCTGATTTTAAATACTATAATATGGACCAGGCACTTAAAAAAGCATTGGAAAAAGCAGATATTGTTTTGGAAAAATTATCAAAGTAAAAATATAGATTATTTCGGAGGTAAACGATGAAAGTTGTAATTCTTGCCGGCGGTTACGGAACGAGAATTTCCGAGGAGTCGCATCAAAAACCAAAGCCCATGATAGAAATAGGTGAAATGCCTATTCTTTGGCACATTATGAAAGAGTATTCTCATTACGGAATAAATGAATTTGTTATTTGTGCGGGATATAAACAGCATGTAATCAAAGAATGGTTTGCCGACTATTTCCTCCACACTTCCGATATCACATTTGACTTTACAAACGGTGATGAAATCATCGTTCACAATAAGCGTGCCGAGTCGTGGAAAGTTACCGTTGTTGATACGGGACTTAACACCCAAACAGGCGGAAGAGTAAAGAAAATAAAAGACTATATCGGTGACGAAACTTTTATGCTTACTTACGGTGATGCTGTCGGTGATATTGACATAGATGCTCTGCTAAAGAAACATGAAGAAAGCAAGAAACTCGGAACTATCTCTGTATATAATTTCGGACAGAACAAGGGCGTTGTAAAACTTAATCCCGACGGAACTGTTGACAAATTCAGAGAAAAAAGCGGAATTGACGGCGACCTTATTAATATTGGATATATGGTTTTTGAACCGCAGATTTTTGACTATATTGACGGTGATGATACCGTATTTGAGAAAGAGCCTATCGAGGCTTTGGTTGAGCAAAATCAACTGACTAGTTATCTTCACAAAGGCTACTGGCAGTGTATGGATACATTAAGAGAAAAGCAAAAATTAGAAAGCCTTTGGGCAAGCGGGAATGCTCCGTGGAAAGTGTGGGAAGACTGATGAATTTTGACCTTTCGTTTTATAAAGGAAAAAGAGTTTTTGTCACCGGACACACAGGTTTCAAAGGCTCTTGGCTCTGCAAAATCCTGCAAAGTGCAGGAGCAGAAGTGTTCGGCTATTCACTTGAGCCTCCGACAAATCCGTCATTGTTTGAGATAGCGGAAATTGAAAAGAATATGACTTCTTTTATCGGGGATATAAGAGATTACAAAACGCTGAAAGAAGCGTTTGATAAAGCACAACCCGAAATCGTGTTGCACCTTGCGGCACAGCCTATCGTCAGGGACAGTTACAAAGAGCCCGTATATACTTATGAAACAAATGTTATGGGTACTGTAAATATTCTTGAGTGTGTGAGAACAACTGATTGTGTAAAATCTTTATTAAATGTTACTACCGACAAAGTTTACTATAACAGGGAAGAGCAGGGACACGGCTACACAGAAGATGAAATGCTCGACGGCTACGACCCGTATTCAAACTCAAAGTCCTGTTCCGAACTTGTGACTCACAGTTATAAAAGAAGTTTCTTTGCTGACAGAGATATTGCCATTTCAACAGCAAGAGCAGGTAATGTTATCGGCGGCGGAGATTTTTCTAACGACAGAATTATTCCCGACTGTATCAGGGCGGCACAGAAAAAAGAAAACATTACCGTCCGTAACCCATATTCAACAAGACCGTATCAGCACGTGCTTGAACCGTTGTTTGCATATCTTATGATTGCGGCAAGGCAGTATGATGATATTACTCTTGCAGATTACTATAATGTCGGTCCGGATGACTGTGACTGTTTTGAAACCGGTGCTTTGGTAGATTTGTTTGTAAAGCACTGGGGCGACATTAAATGGGAAAACAAAAGTGACGGCGGTCCTCACGAGGCAAACTTTTTGAAACTTGACTGTGCAAAATTGAAAAAGACTTTTTCGTGGCAACCAAGATGGAATTTGGATAAAGCAATAGAAAAAACAGTACAGTGGAGCAAATGCTGGCTTAGTGGCGGCGATGTCAGACTTTGTATGGATAAACAAATTGAAGAATTTATGGAAAAATAAGAGGTAAGTATGAACAAAGTTATTATTTCCGGTGCCGATGGTTTTGTCGGCAGTTATACCGTGAATTGCTTTTTGGAAAACGGTGTAGAAGTTTTGGCTCTTGATATCGGTGAAAAGCCGAGACGACTCAAAGAAAATCCGAAACTCAAATATATGCAATGCGATATATCAGACAAAGATGCGCTGCTTTCAATCGAAAAAGGTGTGTATGATACCTTTGTTCATTTTGCTTGGGCAGGCTCTGCAGGACCGCTTCGAGTTGACTATAATTTGCAGATGCAAAATGCACTTAATACGGTTGAATGTATGAAGATAGCAAAAGAACTCGGTTGCAGTCGTTTTGTTTGTGCCGGAAGTATAATGGAATATGAGGTTGAGGCGGCTATACATACGCAGGAAAGTCGCCCGTCTATGGGTTACATTTACGGTATGGGTAAACACATTGCACATTGTATGTGTAAGGCCGTTGCAGCAAATATCGGAATTGAACTTGTTTGGCCGATGATAACAAACGCTTATGGTGAAGGTGAACTTTCTCCCCGTTTTGTTAATACTACTTTGAGAAAAATCATTAACAATGAACCTCTTGAATTTACATCAGCCGTTCAAAATTACGATTTTGTATATGTTACCGATGTCGCAAAGGCATTTTACCTTATTTCCAAAAACGGAAAACCGTTTTGTGAATATATGATAGGAAGTTCAAACGCAAAACCGCTTAAAGAGTTTATTATCGAAATGCAACAGGCTCTTGCACCGGAAAAAGAACTTTGTTTTGGTGATGTTCCCTTTACCGGTACAAATATGCCTCTTGAAGTTTTTGATACAAAAGATACCGAAAACGACTGTGGATTTAAAGCAGAAGTATCTTTTGCAGAAGGTACAAAAATGACTATGGATTGGCTAAAAGAACAGGAGAAATAAATGGTACAGAAATTTGAATTTACACCGCTTGAACTTCAGGGCGCGTATCTTATCAAACCTTTTTACGCAACTGATGAGCGTGGCGGTCTTATCAAAGATTATAATGTCGACACATTCAAAGCAAACGGAATTGACCACGACCTAAAGGAAGTTTTCTATACTATTTCAAAGCGTGGAGTTATTCGTGCTACACATTTTCAACTTGTAAAACAGCAGGCTAAATTAGTCCGCTGTGTCAGCGGTCATGTCTATGATGTTATCGTTGACCTGCGTGTTAATTCGCCTACTTTCGGTAAGTGGCAGGGCTTTCATCTGACAGGTGAAAACACCAACTCTTTGTTGGTACCCCAGCATTTCGGTCACGGATATCTTGTTATCGAAGACTCCGTTGTAAGTTATAAGTGTGCCGAAGTATTCTACGGTGAAGGTGATTCGGGCATTATGTACGATGACCCCGATATTGCTATCGAATGGCCTTTTGAACTTATCGGCGGAAAAGAAAATCTCATAATAAGCGAAAAGGACAAAGCCCTTATGTCGCTGAAAGATTATAAAAAATTATTCTGATTTTTGAGGAAAGTATATTGACAGACAGAGAATTACTCGCACTTGGATATGATATTGTTTATCTTATTTCGTGTGCGATAAAGGACGAAATTCCAAAAGAAGAAAAAGTCAATAATATGTCGTTTGTCGATATTTACAGTTTATCCGCAAAGCATACAGTAACCGCACTTATCGGCTATCCGCTGTGTAAGTGCGACTTTCTTTTGCAAGGCGAAAAAAGCCTGTTTAGTAGTGCTGTGGATATGGCAAAACTGCGCGCTGTTACCGTTGATGTCGAAAGAGAAAGTATCCTCTCATTTATGAAAGAAAACGGGATATGGTATCTTTTGATGAAAGGTCTTGTTATAAGGGACTTATATCCGAAAAGTTTTCTTCGTGAAATGAGTGATAACGATATTCTTTATAACGCGGAATTTTACGGAAAGGTTAAGCAGTATATGCTGTCGCGCGGATATAAAAGCGATACCGTAACGGCAGGTACGAGCGTAGATGAATACGAGTCAGAGCCGTATTTTTACTTTGAACTTCATAAGCGCTTTTTTATGGCTAATGAGGATTTATACAATTCATACTATGCCGATATGAGTAAGTTTTTAGTAAAAACCGACTTGCCTTTTGAGTACAAACTTTCCGATGAAGACTTTTATGTTTATATGATGCTTCACAGTTTCAAACATTATAAAAGCGGCGGTATCGGTATTCGTTTTTTGACTGACTGTTATCTTTATAACGAAAAGAAAAAGTCACTCAACAGAGAATATGTTGACGAGCAACTGAAAATCTTACAAATATACGATTTTGAAAAAGAGTTTTCACGCCTTGCAAAAAGCCTTTTTGAAAACGAAAAACTGTCGAAAGATGACGAAGAAAAATTCTTATATTATTTAAAATCCGATACATTCGGAACGCAAAGACAAAGGCTGAAAAAGAGCATTGAGAGAATATCAGGTAACGATAATTTTGGTGACAAAGAAAAGAAAAAATATATAAAAAACAGGCTGTTTCCCAATTTGGAGTGGTTTCGCGGTAATGTGCCGTTTTGCTACAAGCACAGATGGGCTATACCTTTTTACGATGTTTACAGACTTTTTTCAAGAGGAACAAAAAATATAAAAAGAATAAAAAAAGAAATCAAAGAAATAAAAGAACTCGGTAGAGATGAATTATGATTGACAGAATACTTGTTTCTATTTATGATGCGCCCTTGGAGAGGACACTTTCCATAATTGCTTTCTTTATAATATTATGGGTTGTCTTTTCCGCTTTGTCGGTGAGAAAAGAAAAATTTGCTTTTGTTTTCAGGATAATAAATTTTGCTGTTTTCTTTGTGTCGGTTTTTGCGATAATCGCAATGACTTTACTTTCAAGGCAGAAAGGGAGTTTTCAGCATAATTTTATTCCCTTTGCTTATTTGGAAAATTCACCGGATTTGTTTGATTTAAAGCGTTCAATGATGATGAACAGCATTTTATTTATCCCTTTTGCATTAACTTTGCCTTTTGTTTTAAGTAGCAAGTTTTCGTGGAAAAACGCTTTGCTTACTTTGGCGTTCGGATTTTTGTTTTCCGTTTGTGTTGAGGCTGTTCAGTTGTTTTTGTCAATCGGAAAAGCGGATATTGACGATGTGATTTTCAACACTTTGGGTGTTATTATCGGCGAAATACCATATATAATTTACGGCGTCATTAGTAGAAAGAACGGTGAGAAAAATAAACATAGAAGATATAAACATCAATAATGCACCCATTGAAACAGAAAGAAAGTATCTGATAAAATATCCTGAAATTGAAAAACTTGCATTGATGCCATCATATTCTTGTATTCATATTGAGCAGACTTATTTTAAAAAAGAAAACGGCGACAAATGCAGAGTGCGAAAAATCACGGATAATCATGGTGTTAAATATATATTTACGCAAAAAGAGAAAATCTCGGAACTTTCACGCTACGAATTTGAAACTCAAATAAGTAAGGAAGAATACAAAAATCTGCTTTTATTAAAAATGCCGGAGTCAAATATGATAGTAAAAGACAGGCATACATTTTTCTACAACAATCAAAAATACGAAGTAGATGTTTACGAGTTTTGGAGTGACAAAGCAACAATGGAAGCAGAAACAGAAAATGAAGATACACAAGTGCCGATACCGCCTTGTGTTACGCTGATTAAGGAAGTAACATTTGACAAGCGGTACAGGAATTCATCCCTTGCAAAAAATCATATATTTTAGTAAAAGGCGACTTATCTTTTGATAGGTCGCTTTCCTTTTTTATTTGTTGACAACATACCTAATAAGTTATATAATCAGTATGTATAATTATAAGTTATTTTGGGACAGTATGAGAATTTCTATTATATAGGGGAAACAAGATGAAAAAGATAAACACAAGAAAAATATTGCTGATGTTCACGGATATTGTACTTGTTGCGGTATCATCGTGGCTTTCTAACAGCATTTTGATGTTAATAGGTGAAGCATTGAAGTTAAATCCGGACAAAATTGCCGTAAACCCGTACAGACTTTTCTGGGTAATTGCGCTGAATGTTTTGTTCTGCTTTTTCAGCATGTTCGTTTGCGGAGCATATACAACGACTTGGCGTGAGTTTTCGAGACGAGATTATCTTATGACTGTTTTGGGAATAGCAATCGGTCTGGCACTCGGTCTTGTATTCACTTTACTTACAGGCTATACCGCAACAGCGTGGTTTTATGTAGTAAACTTTGTAATTACTTCTGCAGTTATTGTGCTTTTCAGATTTATTTTTAAAAAGACTTTCCTCAACCTTACCGAAGTGGGCAGAAGCGAAAACTACGAAAGAACTCTTATTGTCGGTGCGGGACAGGCATCAAAGATAATTCTTACTGATGTCAGAAGTGCAAGAAGTGACATCAACAACCCGTCAAGAAATATTCTTCCCGTTTGTATGGTTGACGACGATGCGACAAAAATGGGAACAAGAATTCTCGGAATTGATGTTATCGGTACAACAAAAGACATACCGAAAATCTGTGATGAATGGAATATCGAACTGATTATTTTTGCTATTCCGTCTTGTGATGAAATAGAACGCAAAAGGATTATGGAAATCTGTTCTTCGACTAATTGCAAGATAAAAATGGTTCCCTACCTTTCGCAGATATTATTTGATGACAATGAAGGTCCCCAACTTTTAAGTCAGGTAAAAGATATTAAAATCGAAGACCTTTTAGGCAGAGACCCGATTACTTTTGATAAATCAAAAATAAGGGGTTTTATTGAAAATAAAGTCTGTATGGTAACGGGCGGCGGCGGTTCAATCG
>JAZLJE010000228.1:0-1708 GCA_045617705.1 Ruminococcus sp. | reverse complement strand
AGTTCGTTTCTGCAGGTGTTTTCTCACGGTAGACATCTATGATATATCCCATTGTTTGTAAAGTGTAGAACCATATACCGAGAGGAAGCAAAAGTCCCAAGGTTGGAAAACTTACATTAAGTCCGAGTGAATTCAGTAATGTTGCAAGTGAGCCTGAAAGGAAATTGTAATATTTCAATACAAAGAGAATGCCGAAATTGACTACAAGTACCAAAGCAATGACAAGCCTCTTTTTAGTTGTTGCTTTATCTTTGAATGCTTTTTTCTCTTCACGGGACCACTCTGCTTTTTTCGCTTTTACTTTTAACTTTGTTTTTCGCGATATTGAGTCTATCCAACCTGCACAAAGATATGTAGACAATGCTGTGAAAACAATAAAAGCGATATACTTCAGCGAACATAGTGAATAAAACACTACACTTGCCAAAAGCAAAATTACCCATCTGATTTTTTTAGGCATTGCATAGTACAATATCAAAGTCAAAAGTACAAATGCAAAGAAAGTTATTGATGTGAATGTCATACGCTAAACCATAGTTTCCTTATTTATTCGGAGTGTTAAATACATCCGTCTTCATAATATCTCTTGATATTTTAAGTCCGTTTTCTTCGTTATAAAGATAGACGGCGGGCATTTCTCTTGATAAGAACAAAGCAATACCCTCACACGGCGAGTAGGCACCGCAACGGTCAAAAGATATTACACTTGAAAAATCAAGTCCCTTTAAAGATACTTTTCTCACTAAAACATCGGCGACGGTACAAAGGCTGCCGCACAGGTAATAGTCTTTCACTTCATCATTTGAGGGGTTAAGTACCTCAATTTTGGGTACTTGCATAGCCATAGTCTGTCCGTAGTATTTAAGATGATGAATACCGCCGTCACAAATAGCAAAGTTTGTTTCGTCGTTTGATTTTATATCCATAATCTTCGAATAAAACTTGCCGACAGGAGAAGCAAAGAAACGCCCCATTTCGATATTCAGCGGATATTTCTCTGCAAAAGAACTTATTATCGGTGCAACATCGGAAAGCAAATCCATATCGGTTTTCTCGGGTTCTTCGCCGAAATAGTCACAAGCAAGTCCGGGACCGTATTCAAGATGTTTTGTTTCAAAATCGTATGTAGATTTCAGTTCTTCGATAAACTCGCCAAGTAATGCAAGTTCATCTTCAATTACCTTTGCTTTCTTTTTCTGTGTACCGCTGTAGTAATGCAGACCGATAATATCAAGTCCGCTGAATTTTTCGCGGTTTTTGATAACGGAAATGATATCATCTTTACACATACCGAACTGATTTCCGCTTGTGAGCCTTAAAATAATTTTTACGACCGCATCTTTCTTTACTGCACATTCGTTGATAATATCAACATGGTAAAGGCTTTCGGCTGTAAATATTCCTACGCCGTCCGAAAACGCTCTTTCGACTTCTTCGGGAGTTTTGTTTACACCCGAAAAGATAATTACCGATAAATCATCAATGGTTTTCTCACAGATGGTGAGTTCACCGGGCGAGCAAACTTCAAGATATTTTATCTCTTTCGGGGTTGATGAAGTCAAAAACGGGTTTGCTTTTATAGAATAGCAAAGGTCGACTTTGTCTGTAAATGCTTTCTTTACTGCTTTGATACGCTGTGAAAAAACATCTGTATCAAAAACATAAGAAGGAGTTTTTATATCATTGACAGAATACATATCAATCCTCG
>JAZLJE010000227.1:0-2049 GCA_045617705.1 Ruminococcus sp. | reverse complement strand
TTTAAGAAAAAGTGTAAAGCAAAAATTAACGAAATCATAAATTCAGGCACAACCGTGCTTTATGTCAGCCACAACAAAGACTCCGTAGTTGAAATTTGCACAAAGGCTATTTTTATGAAAAAAGGCGAACTTCTTTTCTGCGGTGATGTTAGAGAGGCATTTGAACTTTATCAGGCAAGTAAAAAGTAAAAGGTGATTACCATAGTCAGCGATTATTTTTTCAATGAGATTTACCTATCAACTGAATATATAAAGAACAAGGGTATTTTGACCGAAACGGAAGATTACATTATCTTCGGAGGTCATACTCTTTGTACTTATTTGCAGAAAACACTTGAGAATTTCAAAAAGACAACTACTGCTTCTTTTACCATAAAATCAAGCGAAACGGCAAAAGATTTTGACTTTGAAAAAGGCTCTCAATCTACAAATGTTTTGTACTGCATAGACCTGCGTGAAAACTCCGCTTTTGATACAGACGATTTAAAAATCGCTCTTGAAAAAGCGGTTAAATCTTCTTGCAGAAAATTTGTTGTACTGACTGTTCTCCCACAGTTTGCTCCCGTGTCGACGGTGTCACGAATAAGCGAAATGGAATTTTCCGTTTTGTTTGATAAATCGCCGTATTCCGATTTGCTTTCGCTTTTGCGAGAGTATGCAGATAAACTTGATTTGCGCGAAATCCGTTTTGACAATATTTACGGTGCGAATTTCTCAGATGACGGCAGAATGGGACTACATACCCTTTGCAAAGAAGCATCTGATAATATGTCAATCAAGGTTTCATCTGTTGATTTGGCACTTCATTTTTCGGGTATCAGTATCAGCGATGCAGTTGATGCCGTTTTCACCGTAATAAAATACGGCAATAAAGGGAATGTCTACAACGCAACGGGATTTGACTTTACCTCTTTTGAAATAAAAACGAAACTATACAACCTTCTTTTTGACAGCGGTGTTGAACTCGATTTTGAAAAAGGCGATATAACAAAAAGTCACTATTGCAGTCTTTCAAACGGAAAACTTTTATCCCTCGGTTTTACGCCTTGCTGTTCAAAAGATGATTCACTTTTCTATGTGTTTTCTCTTTTGCTTGACGAAAAGTTTTCACTACTTAAAAATAGCGTCAACGACGGCTACGACGGAAAAATCGAAAAGGTAAGGGCGTTGGAACTTGACATTTTCAAAGAGTTTGACAAACTCTGCCGTGAGAACGATATCCAGTACTTTTTGTCGGGAGGAAGTCTTCTCGGTGCTGTTCGCCACGGCGGATTTATCCCCTGGGACGATGACATTGATGTATCAATGCTTCGAAAAGATTTTGAACGCTTCAAAAAACTTTGTGTCGATAAACTGCCGAAAAAATACAGTTACCAAAGTTTTTCGGACAAGTCGGGCTACCACTACTTTTTTGATAAAATTACTGCAGAAGATACCTATTTTTCAACAAAATATTCTGACAGTTACGATATGAAAAAGGGAATTTCCCTTGACATTTTTGCTTTTGACAATACTGCAAAAAGTGAAAAGGGGCAGAAACACCATCATAAAAAGATGATGAACCTGCGCCTTTTGATGAATGTTCGGTGGAAAAACACGGCACGCAAAGGAAAGTTATATCTGCTTTCAAAAATTTTACTGCCGTTTTTGCGGCTGTTCTCTATGGACTGTTTCAGCAAAAAGTATGACAAACTTTCACGAAAATACGAGAAGAAAGATTGCGAATATGTTATGCCCCCTGCAACAGACCACATCTACCGCGGGGCTATGCCGAAAGCATGGTTTGAAAGTACAGTTCCCATAAAGTTTGAAGGCTTTGACACCTTTGCACCAAAGGGCTATGATGAATACTTAAAAATTTGGTTTGGTAAAGATTATATGGATTTACTGCCTGTATCAAAGCAAAAGGCATCTCACGATTTTTACCGACTTGATTTAGGCTCAACCTTAAATTACAGAAGCGATTTACATTTTAACAACAAAGGTGAATTGCTCTAAGGAGAAGATTTTATGATTTATGCAGTTATACTTGCGGGCGGTGTCGGTGAG
>JAZLJE010000226.1:0-3085 GCA_045617705.1 Ruminococcus sp. | reverse complement strand
GTCTGCCCGAAAGTATCATAAGGCGTATTGAATTTTTCTCTGCAAAATCTATTGCACGCTTGCCTTCACTATATATCCTGTTCATGTGTTCTCTGTACCGGGTAAAACCGCATTTTACTGCGTTTTTTACCCTTGAAAGGGTAAGAAAATCAAAGTATTTTGACAGGTAAGCATAAAGTTCGTTTGACAGTTCTTTCTCACTTTTTAGATTAAGATAGGGATAGAGGAATTTTGTCTTTTTCAGCGAGTCCATATTTCCCGACAAAAGTTCGGAGTAGTAGGCAACAACAGGACAGTTGTAGTGGTTGTCGCCTTTTTTCTCATCAATGTTGTATGTAAGACAGGGATAGAATATCGCGTCAACGCCCATATCTATCAAAGTTTCAATATGCCCGTGCATAATTTTTGCAGGATAGCAGGCTGTATCAGAGGGGATAGAAAACTGACCATTTGAGTAAATCTTTCTTGTCGAAAACGGTGAACGAACAACATTAAAACCGAGTGTAGAAAAAACAGTATGCCAAAGAGGATAGAGTTCGTACATCGAAAGTGACATCGGAATACCGATTGTGTATTTGTTGTCAGTTGCAGATTTATAAGACGACAAAAGATTTCTTTTGAATTCATAGAGGTTGGGCAGTTTGTCCTCATTGCTGATTTTTATGCCTGCGCCTTTTTCACATTGGTTGCCCGAAATGAGTTTGTCGGTTTCGTTGAAAATATTTACGGTAAGTCGGCAGTTGTTCTGACAGCCTTTGCAAACAAGGGATTTTGACTCGTGCTTGAGGTTTTTAACTTCATCTTTTGTAAGAACGGTTGATTTTGTGTTTTCGTGTGACTTTGCGTAGAGGGCGGCACCGTATGCACCCATAAGCCCTGCTATATTAGGCCTTACTACATTTCTGCCGATTTCTTTTTCAAAGCAACGCAAAACAGCGTCGTTCATAAATGTTCCGCCCTGAACGACAATTTCTTTTCCAAGTTCCTCGATAGAGGTCGCACGGATAACTTTGTATATTGCGTTTTTGACGACACTCATCGAAAGTCCCGCCGAGATATCTTCAACTGTAGCACCGTCTTTTTGTGCCTGTTTTACAGATGAATTCATAAAAACGGTACAACGAGTACCCAAGTCAACGGGAGCCTTTGCACGAAGTCCTTCTCGTGCGAATTCTTCAACGGTGTAGCCCATATTTTTTGCAAAAGTTTCGATAAACGAGCCACAACCCGACGAACACGCCTCGTTTAGCATAATCGAGTCGATTGAGTTGTTATGTACTTTAAAGCATTTTATATCCTGTCCGCCGATGTCGAGGATAAAGTCAACATTTTTGTTGAAATGTTTTGCGGCGGTGTAGTGCGCCATAGTTTCAACAAGACCGAAGTCAAGACAAAAAGCACGCTTTATCAGTTCCTCGCCGTAGCCTGTGACAGCACAGGACGAAATGACAATATCGTCCGAAAAGTTTTCGTAGATAGATAAAAGTTGCTCTTTGACAATTTGTACGGGATTGCCTTTGTTTGAACTGTAGTAAGAGTAAATTATCTCGTCATTTTCGCCGATGACGACGAGTTTTGTCGTGGTAGAACCACAGTCGATACCGATGTATGCTTTGCCTTTATAGTTGCCCGAAAATTCGGTTTCGACAAAGTTTTCGGCGTGGCGTTTTACGAATTTTTTATATTCTTCGTCTGTTTCGAACAATGCGGGCATAGACGAGATTTTTTCGTTGTGTTCGAGTGATTTTTCAAGATTTTTCACAAGGGAGCCGTATGTGAATTTTTCGCCGTCGAAAGAGTAGAGTGCCGCACCGATTGATACTGCAAAAAGTGCATATTCGGGAAAAACAGCGTTTTCATCAGTTAGTTTCAGAGTTTCTTTGAAACGCCGGCGTAGTCCCTTACAGTAGTAAAGAGGACCGCCGAGAAACATAACTTTGCCCTCGATTTTTCGTCCTTGAGCAAGCCCTGCGATAGTCTGATTTACTACCGCTTGATAAATAGATGCGGCTATATCCGCTTTTGTAGCACCCTGATTTATAAGAGGCTGAACATCGGATTTTGCAAAAACTCCGCAACGCGAAGCAATTGGGTAAAGTTGCTTGTACGAAAGGCTTTCTTCGTCCATTTCGGTGTTAGTCATATTAAGCAAAGTTGCCATTTGGTCGATAAATGCACCCGTACCGCCTGCACAAGAACCGTTCATTCTTTGGTCAAGTCCGCCTGTAAAGAAGATAATTTTTGCATCTTCGCCACCGAGTTCGATAACGGCATCGGTGTCTTTTTCAAGACAGCGAACACATTCGGCAGTAGAGTATACTTCCTGAACAAATTTGAGTTTTGCGGCATTTGCCATACCCAAACCCGCAGAGCCGGAAACGGCAACTGTAAATTCTTTGCCCGATAAAAGGTCTTTCATCTCTTTTATCATAGAAAGAGTTTTCTGCCTTACCTGTGAGAAATGGCGTTCATATTTGCTGTAAACGAGTTTTGAGTTTTCGATAAGAACAACCTTTGCGGTAGTCGAGCCGATGTCGATACCAAGCAAAGTTTTGTTTTCTGTTCTTCCTTTTTCGTCATATATTTGCATAATGCTTCACCTTTTTGCAAAATCTGCATAAATATCCATTCTATCCTATGATACATAATACCACGAAAGATTTAGACATTCAAGCAATTTGCCATACATTTAGTATATTATTCATAAATAGGTAAAAACAAAACGAGTTTCATATATTTTGCTACACAAAAAAGCACCGCAACGGGCTGTTATCCGTTGCGGTGCAAAAAACTTTGCTTATTCAATATTGAGAATGTCTGCAAAACCTGTGATTTCAAAAACTTCCGCTACAATTTCATTGACATTTGTAACTTTCATCATTCCACCCTGTGCGTTCATTGCCTTTTGTGCTGATAAAACAACACGAAGTCCTGCGGATGAGATGTAGTCAAGGCTTTCAAAATCAAGTATGAGTTCAGATGTGTTTTCAATACTGTTTTTGATTGTTTTATCAAGTTCGGGAGCAGTAGTTGTATCAACTCTGCCGCTGACTTTGATAATCATAGTTTTGCCTTCCGCCATTTT
>JAZLJE010000225.1:0-3630 GCA_045617705.1 Ruminococcus sp. | reverse complement strand
GTAATAAATAATAATTGTACTATAAATCAAAAATTCAGCCTTCACTTTGTCAATTTAGGATGGGTATAATATAATAATATCACAAACAAAGTCCAATAATCTTCCCTTTGTTTTGTGATGCACCCTGTCAAGTAGACATCTTTTGTGGCATAAACAAAAAAGCAAATGCCAGTATATAAAGTATCCATAACAATTTCTATTTAGCCACCGTTACTTTCTCAACTCAATATTATCGTTAACCTTCCATTAACACTCAATCTCAAACATATCAAGCAACTTTTTGAAAGTGTCCTGTCCGTCAAGGCAAGTGTCAATAAGATAACCTCTTTCATTATTCCATTCGGACAGGCCTCGATAATAATACATTTTCTTTGAATCCTCAATAATAAACGGAACAATATTGTGTTTTAAACACTCTTTGAAAGCGATAAGTCTGCCTACTCTGCCGTTGCCGTCTTGTAACGGGTGGATTTTTTCAAAATTATAATGAAACTCAATAATATCATTGATTGTGATTTCAGGTTTACTGTTATAATCCTTGAGTAGTTCTTTCATTTTCTCGGCAACTTCATTTGGCTTTGCCGTTTCTTTGCCACCGACTACATTAGCCCTCTTTTTATATTCACCAACAGCAAACCATGAGAGATTGGAATCCATTGTATCGTACTTCAAAATATAATGCAGTCTTTTGATAATATCCTCTGTCAGCGTTTCCTCTGCCACTTCTATGCAATAATCTATCACTCTAAAATGATGTACTGTTTCCAAAATATCATCAACCGGAATGCCGTCTGTTGCATCAAGAGTATTTGTTTCAAAAATCATCCTTGTTTGGTCTTCGCTTAATTTACTGCCCTCAATATGATTTGAATTATAGGTCATCCGAATTTGCAACTCGTGGTATAATCCGCCGGAAATTTTAGCATCCTTTTCTTCTCGCAGAATTTGAAGTATAGGATTATCACAAACCTCTTTGCAAATATCCTCGGCAGTACAGGAGAAATAATCACAAATTTTTCCTATTACTATGCCGGAGAGTTTTTCGCCTTTGCCAATCTTGGCAATAGTACGAGATGAGATGCCGAGTTTCGTGCCGAGCATAGATTTTGTTATATTATTTTCGACTAATAGTTTTTCCAAACCTTCATAAGAAAACATAATACCACCTACTTTATCTTTACTTATTATCGCATAACTTATTCAAAAAGTAAAGATATTTTGACAAAACAAGCAAAAAAGTAAAGATTGTATCATACTCTTGCCTGCAAAATGCAGAATTAAAAATACTGGACAATTTTCTGTTTTTTGAAAAATCGTCCAGTAGATTCTATTATGCTTGTAGTTACAAATACAAATCTAGTCTAAAACAGCCTTTTTTGATTTTTTATTGAAAAGTTGGTAATAATATCGCTAAAACATATTGAAAAGTTTGCAAATCACGACAATTTCGAGTATGATATAAAGCAACCGCTACTGAATCTTTCGTCCTGTTTTTTTCCATTTGCGACAAAAGACCTATCCGAAGGGAAAATCTCGGTGTAAACGGTATGCTCAAATAATCTAAACACGAGGTGCAATATGGCATCAATACTCAAAAGAAAGAACAGTTATTTTATTGCTGTATCGTGTGGCTATGGCCAAAACGGCAAACAGGTACGACGCACTATGACATACAAGCCTGATGAAAATATGACTCAAAAGCAGATAGAAAAAGAAGTTAGACGACAGGCAGTTTTATTTGAAGAAAAAGTGCAAAACGGTCAAGTAAGTTCAGACGGGCGTATAAAACTTTGTGACTTCGTACCCATCTACCTTGAAACCGCAAAGCAGACATTTTCTCCGTATGTTTACGAATGCTACACCCATATTCTGAATCTCGGCATTATCCCGGCACTCGGACATATGAAATTAAAGGACATCCGCCCACTTCACATTCAACGCTTTATAGACGATTTATCAAAACGCACAACACACTTTGACGGTGTACAGGGTAAATTGTCTGCTTCAACAATACGCAGATATTACACAATGGTGCAATCAGTTCTACATAGTGCATATAAACTCGGAATAATCGGCACAAATCCTGCTGATAGTGACAGAATAACTCTGCCAAAGGTTGCCGAACAGACAACAGATATATTCTCTGATACAGAGCTTTCAACACTGCTTGAATGTCTTGAATCAGAGCCAATGCAATTTAGGGTATTGATACATCTTGCACTGAATACAGGCTGTCGTAGAGGTGAACTTACAGGGCTTAAATGGAGCGATATTAACTTTAATACGGGCATACTGACCGTCAGCAGAAGCAACTACAAACTTTCGGGTGATACTGAGATACGCAGTAAGTCAACAAAAACAGGTAAAAGCAGAAAAATTATGCTCCCCCCTTATTGCGTAACAATGTTACAGAAATTCAAGGTTGAACAAGCAAAGAATCGACTTATACTCGGTGATAGGTGGCAGGGCGGTGAATGGATATTCACGCAAGCTGACGGTAAAGCAATGTATCCTACCACTCCTACACAATGGTTTAACAAGTTTTTGAAAAGGAATAACCTACCACATAGAAAGTTTCACGCACTCCGTCATACCTCTGCAACAATTCTGCTATCAAACGGTACAAACATAAAGAATGTTGCACAAAGGCTCGGTCACTCTCAACTCAAAACAACAGATAGATATGTTCACGCAGTAGAACAAGCTGAGCGTAAAGCTGTCAACACTCTTGAAAGCATATTCAATTCCAATAGAAAAATGGCATAAAAAAAGGCTGTACACTTTTTTCAATTAAGAGGTGTACAGCTTTTCTGCATATATAAGTCTTGTGTGAGTAATGTTTGGGTGACTTTGAGTAAATACAAGTAATTTTTTGCAATAATAAACACCAAATAAACACCAAATTGCAAGTTTTTATAAAAATAGGCAAAAAAGAAATCGCTTGGTAGCCGAATAATGGCTTAACCAAGCGACAAAACGGGGTCCCCGAAATCTGAGATTTTGGGGAGAGGAGGAGCAACAAAGCGCGTACTGCGGGGATTTTTTTGTAAAAAACAAAATCGCCGCAAACGAGTGATGTTTGCGACGACATTGGAGCTGATAGGCAGGCTCGAACTGCCGACCTCATCCTTACCAAACAGATTTTTTAATTTTTGTGTTTTTTTGTAACTCTAAATATTGGCTTGTTTAAGCCGTTTTTTGTACATCACTTATTTGTGCCTTATAATAATTCTTGGTGTTTACTCGTAGCAATAAACACCAAATAAACACCAAGCCAACACCACCTTTTTACATTAAATCATCGTAGCAGTACACATCATTTTCGTGTAGGTTGTTTTCTGCTTTACATATCATATCAAAGCAAGTGTCCGCTACGGCTCTGTATCTTTTGAAGCTGTAAGCAAGTAGTTGTACATCTTCTATTTTTCTAACATCAAAAGCATAGAAAAACTCTGTAAGCATTTCACTAAATATTAGCCTTAGGTTTTCTATTTGCTGTGCTGATTCAGTTAAATTATCTTTCAGCGTTTGCAATTCAAAACTTTCTTCCTGTTCTTTCATAATAGGTTTATTTTCTATTGCCATTCTATTTCACTCCAAACATAATTTATTTTTTGGTTGTAGCGTGCC
>JAZLJE010000224.1:0-3763 GCA_045617705.1 Ruminococcus sp. | reverse complement strand
ATCAGCGAAAGCAGGAAGGTACTTCTTCGCTTTATTCGGATTTGGGCTTTGTTCAATTTTTGCAGTTCGAGCAAAAGCTCCTCACGAGTTTTTTCGTTCATAATGTTCACCTATATATAAATAGTGTTTAGTGTTTAGTGTTTAGTGTTTAGTGTTTAGATTCAAGTTTTTTGAATAAAAACTTGAAATGAATAATGAATGTTGAATAATGAATAATTGAGGGAAAATCGCAAGCGATTTACGATTTGTAGTGACTCATATATATGTATAATACTATAATATATAAATAATACCGGATTTTGCCTAAAAATGGGCGCAACTACACACCATTAGACTATTATGTATGCTAATTATATAACATTATTTAGTAAAAATCAATAACAATTTTGATATCAAAGTGCTTACAAAGTTTTAATATTTGCCTATTTAGAATAATAAAGGCGGTTTTTACCCTATTGACCGCAATATTTGGTATAAAAGCAAAAAATGACTTGTGCAATATGCACAAAATCGCCATAAATATTTCGTCAAGCAAAAAGCAAAGGCATAATTCCAAATTAGAATTATGCCTTTCTGCTTACTATATATATCAAATTTTGTCTATTATTTTACGGTTATGGCGGACAAAACCTCGCCGACTTTATCGTGAATTACAAGTTCTGCCATAGCGTCCATCGGCGTTTTGTCACGGTTTATCAGGACAAGGTGATTTCCCGAAAAGTAGCGAACAAAGGACGCCGCGGGATAAACCGTCAGCGATGTTCCCGCTATTATCAGCGTATCACAGGTGGATATCGCCGAAACAGCACCGCGAACGGTCATTTCGTCGAGCGGTTCTTCGTACAAGACTACGTCGGGCTTTATCACTCCACCACAATCGCAGGTGGGAACGCCTGTCATTTCTTTGATTTCCTGTCCGGTGTAAAACTTTTTGCACTTCATACAGTAGTTGCGATGAATACTGCCGTGGAGTTCGAAAACCTTTTTTGAGCCTGCCTGTTGGTGAAGTCCGTCGATATTCTGCGTTACTACTGCTTTGAGTTTGCCTTTTTCTTCCATTTCGGCTAACTTTTCATGGGCTTTGTTCGGCCGGGCTGAGAAAATCAGCATCTTCTCTCGATAGAAACGGTAGAACTGTTCGGTATTTTGCATAAAGAATGTGTGGGACAAAATCGTTTCGGGAGGGTAATCGTACTTTTGGTTATACAGTCCGTCTACCGAGCGGAAGTCGGGGATACCCGATTCGGTGGACACCCCTGCCCCACCAAAGAAAACTATATTTTTTGAGTCGTCAATAATTTGTTGTAACTTCATGATATTTTAATGAATAGTGAATAATGAATGATGAATAATTGAGGGAAAATCGCAAGCGATTTACGATTTGTAAAAATATAAATTGAAACCTTGTAGCCTCCCTCTGACGAGGGAGGTGGAAAACCGTTAGGTTTTTCGGAGGGAGAGATTTTATTTGACTACCCCACCTGTTCACTTCGTGAACTTCCTCCCCTCTCTCGTCAGAGCAAACTCCGTTTTTTCTGTTTCCGTGCAAGCACAAAAACCCTATAACTTCGTTGCTCTTCCTCTTCCCAAAAAGTCTATGACTTTTCAGGAACCCTTTGGGGAGGCGAGGGAGTGAAGAGTGAAGAAGTTGAAACGCTTTCCCTTTTAATAGAAATACTCTGTTGCAGGGAAGGTATCGACTATCTTCCAATTTGCAAAGTTGCGGGCTGTGCCTACTATATTATAGTGATATACAGTGTCTTCGTGGTATTCTCCGACTGTACTCTTGTAGAACTCTCTTACCACATTGGGATTTTGCACTACTTCGTCAAGCGGTGTGCCGTAGGCTGAATAGTTGAGTCCTACCGACTTCATTATTGTTGCGGGTACGGAATTGACAGATACGAATGTATCGTCAGTTTTGAACGGTGTTCCCGATGCACCTGCGGGTTTGTAGAACAAGCCGATTGTTGTTGCCTTTTGTACAGGCTTTGAATCGGAAATTGCGGCACCGTGGTCACCTAAAATAAGCACAGAAGTTTTGTCATATACTCCGAGTTCTTTCAACTTGTTCAGAGTGTTGAAAACAATCTGCAAACTGCCTTTTGTCTGTTCGAGGGTGGTTGTGTTACCGTCTGTGCATTTTGTTCCGTCTGCATTAAGTATGCACGGAGAATGTGAGCCCATAAAGTGGTAGTATTTGAAATACTTTGTACTACCTGTTGTTTTTGCATCTTTGAGTTTGCCGTTTAGAATAGTTTCGTCAACCTCGTAACGCTCGGAGTCGGCAAAGACATCTTTGTTGACATCTTCGGAATATGTCCAGAAGAACGGTTTCATCGTAAGGGGCAAATATCTATATGCACAAACTGTTAAAAGATTTTTTGCCAAATTAACGGGGCTTATTTTTTCGCTGCCACTGCTGATATTATCTACTTGATTTTCAAAATACATCGCATCGCCGAAAAGTTCGCCTGCTTCGCCGTAGAAATCAACTGTATATCCTGCGCCGTTTAGGTCTTTTATCATGTGGCGGTCGCCCTGGTCCCAGGACTTTCTCAAAAACTCAACCTGCGGGGTTTTATACACGCCCTCTTTGTAGTTAGTTAAAAGATAGTTAGCGGCGGGCTTTGTGCGGGCAAATTCGGAAACGACATCGGTGTAGAGAGTAAATCCGTCGAGTCCGTCAAAGAAACTTTGGTCATCTGCGAATACTTCTTCGATATAGTCATAATCAAGCCTGTCAACAAGGAAAACGAGCATATTCGACTCTGACGAATAGTTTACTAAATCTTTTGTTGACAAATATGTTTCGGCTGTATCAGTTGTGCCGGTTTCATTTTCGGGTTTTGATGAAGCGGACAAAGTAATCAAAGCAATAGTCTGGGAAATGACAATAAGCACAGACATAAAGGCGATTGCCGACCGCCAGAGCTTTTTATTCTTTTTGAGAAATATAATAGGTATCAGGAAAATGATAATCCATATAATAGTATTGAGTATCATTTGACCTTTTTGCAGATTCCAAGCGATAGCGTCGCCTGTAAGTTGTCCCATGCTACCGTTTAGAAAGGTTCCTTGAATATATCCGCAAACGGTAAATGAAAACAGTACGGTGAGAACAGCGTTGAAGAACTTGCCTTTTATAAGCGGCAAGGCAAACGCGATAATTGCAAGCACGATTACGGCTAAAACGCCCATAACGGTTGCTGTATCGGCTACGGTGAAATCAACAGAGGAAAGGTTTGACACCGTCAGTTCAAGCGGTCCGAAAAAAACAAATGTATATGCAAATGCTATACCGCAAAGCAGGGACAACGACATTCTGTCTTTATAATTTCTGCTGTCTTTCCACCATCTTTTGAAGAAATCTTTTATTGAAGAAACTACTGCGTTTTCGTCTTTCTGTGTAGTAGCAGTTATCTTTTCTTTGTTTTCCATAATGTCACATCCAAACACAAACGTTATCAGTATAGATTATATATTTTCATAGAGCAAATGTCAATGATATATAGTGGGATTTTGCTTATATAAATGTGTGATGTATCGGCTGTTGTCACCGGTGATGTTATGGCTACGCCATAATGATGTTTTTCTTCGCAAAAGTGATATGATGTGTTCACCCACGTCCGCAGGCACACCACTCGCCGAAGGCGAACATCACGCCGCAAGGCACATCACGTTCCGACAGGAACACATCGTTCAAAAAAAGTTACTTTTGTCGGTAGACAAAAGGGACTTTTGGTTGGTGGGGGGGGGTGGG
>JAZLJE010000223.1:0-8148 GCA_045617705.1 Ruminococcus sp. | reverse complement strand
ACGGACTTGTTGAAACCTCGCTCAATCTCGGAATTATGAGCACAGATGAAAACACCTTTGTCGCAAAGTACAACATTCGTTCAAATGTCGAATCAAAAAAGCGTATGCTCGTGCAAAGGCTTTCGGCTATACTCAATTTTTTCGGTGGAAAGATTAACACTTACGGTGACTATCCCTCGTGGGAATTTTTTGAAAAATCGAAACTGCTAAACATTATGTCTGATGTATATTGTGAGCAATACGGAAAAGAACCGAAAATTGAAGCAATGCACGCAGGACTTGAATGCGGAATATTCGCAGGAAAAATCGAGGGGCTTGACTGCGTTTCAATCGGTCCCGATATCACGGATATTCATACATACAACGTAAGACTGCACATAAAGTCAGTAGAGCGAACTTGGGAACTTATTCTCGAAACACTCAAAAGGCTAAAATAAAAAAGCACTTGCAATTTACTTTTGTTTGTGATAAAGTATGTGGGTACGGAGGCTTAGCTCAGCTGGTTAGAGTACCTGCTTGACGTGCAGGGGGTCATTGGTTCGATTCCAATAGTCTCCACCATAAAAAAAGACTTGTCAAAAGACAAGTCTTTTTTCAACGAAATAAATCCCTTATGGGATTTGTGAAATACGCTTTGCGTGTGAAATGCACCTGCGGTGTGTGAAATGCCTACGGCGTGAACGGATTTATTTCATATCACATTTCTGCGTCAGCAGAAATATATCACAATTTGCTTTGGCAAATTATATCACATCGGCAGTGCCGATATTTCACTATATTGCAAATATCAAGTAAAGTATATTCGTCAGATAGTCGGTCTTGAGATTTTAGGTGTTCGTCACCTAATTCTGCGGAGTTTCTGTCGGAAATGCCTCGTCCAGCATTTTCAGAAATTCCTGCTCGGTCGGGTTTGATTCCAGCATTTTCTCGAATTGAAACACTCTTTCGTGCGAGTTTAACAAATCTGCCACTCTTTCCATTGTATTTTCGGAATACTGTTCCATACATTTTCTGACAATTGTCCAAAATTGATGTTGCGTACTTATCATTCTTTTGGCTCCTTTCCAAAAATTTCATAATGGTAGATCCATCAAGTTGTGATTCATCGTGTATATTATAATCGTAATTCTCTAATTTGTAAACAGCAGTTATAATTGGTGCATCGCTGTCGCCAATACGAAAAGCATTTCTTTGATTGGATTCCATCAATGAAGAATAGAAACTTGCCCATTCGTTTTTGTTCAGAGCCTTTTTGAAATTATCGGTATAGATTTGTCGGTTTTGAAATTATAATTTTTCAAAATCATCTTGACTATTTTTGCTTGAATGTGGTAGTGTATTATTAGAGGATAAAACTCCCTGCGAAGCCAGTTCGCCATTGTTTTTGGTGTTGGCAAGGGATGATTTTTGTCCTCTGTTTTTTTATTATTCATTTTTTGTTAGTTGACTTTATCGTCTATCTTGCGTATAATAACATCAGAACTCGAGTTGATAAGTCGGCTGGGTAATTGGTACCCTGACTTCTTAAATATACTTTGAGTTCTTTTTTATGCCTTTTAGATTATATGTTTTTCTATCAACGACCTTACCTGCATTTGACGGATTATACTTTTGCAGTAAGTCTTGACAAATGATAGCAAATCAGATACGATTAATCCGTCAGCATTTGAGGCGAGATTGTAACGGTGGTGACCATTCTTAATTTGGTCATACTGTGTTCGTGATAATGCTGACATTTTCCTTCCCCTGTGTCAAAGGTGCGTTTTCTGTCATATTATGTAAAGGGCAACGGATGTTGCTCAAAAAAGGAAAATATATGCCACACCTTTTACAATCAGTACAACTAACCAATATCAGTACAGTTAGCAACTCGTTATCTTTTGCGATATTTAACTTGCAAAAAATTTGCCCTCAAGTTGAACTTGGGGGCAAATTTAGTATATAGTATTTAGTGTTTAGTTTTTAGTAAATATAAATCAACAAACCTTGTAGCCTCCCCTTGTGAGGGGAGGTGGAAAAACGACAGGTTTTTCGGAGGGGTAGTATATACAAGTTTTCAGTGTTTAGAACACGAAACTCCTAACTCCTAATTCCTAACTCCTCACTCCGTAATTGTCTGTTCTTCTCGCCTCTTCCTTGAAAACGCTCTTGATGTAAACATCAAAACGAGGAGTGTCAGTGGGCACAAGTAGTTTACATATATCACATATTTTTCGAAATGGGTGGTTTGGGCGTCTATCGGAACATCGGCAAAATTCACCGTTTCAAAACCGACATCAGATGTGTGGGTTGATGCTACAACTCTGTCAAAAGCATCGGTTGCAACGCTCGTGCCGTCGTAGGTATCTTTTAATAAACCGACACCGTTTTCAAGCGCTCTGACGCGGACATTCGCGGTATGCTGCTGTGTAATATTTTCCCAGTCCCAAGAGGACACCAAAAGCAGGCTTGTATCATTATCCATAAACGAAATGACCTTGCTGTACTCGGCATCAAAACATATTGCGCAGGTTGCTTTGACATCTTTACCGTTGATATTTAGCCACACATTCGGAATACCCGTTGAACTTCTTTCGCAGAAAAACGACTCGATAACAGGAACTAACTGTTGCTTTTTATACTGGACGACCATCCTGCCGTCGCTACCGATAATATATGCGTTGTTCTGATATTCTTTCGAACTGTTTTCGTCGGTATTCAGCACAAGCAAGGTAACAAGGATATTCATTGAATAATTCTTCGCCTGCTCTTTTGCGTTTTCAATAAACGGCTTCTCTTCGTAGTCATAGATAGTAAACGCTTCTTCGCAGTACATAAGAAGTCCTGCACCGCCTTGTTTTGCCGTTTTGCAGGATTTGTTCAAAGAGTCCATACAAACAGACAAGTCAGTCGGTGAAAAATCGCTGACAAAATCGCCGACATACGGACCTGTTGTATAGGCTATTTTAACGGTGTCGTCTGGTGTATATTCTTTTGCATTTTTGAGCCTTACCACGCCGTATGAAAAAGACATTACGGCTACCAAAATCCAGATGAGTGCTTTGAGCCACATTATCTTTCTTTTGCGAAATTCAAAAACATAGAGAACTACACACGGAGTCCACATTACGAAAAATCCGATACCGAACTCGCCAATCAACGAAGCACTTTGTGAGAATATGGGGTTTACTATCTGAGTATATCCGATATTTTGCAAAGAGCCTATCGCCATAAGGTTGATAAGCATTTCGGCGGTTGTATACGCAAGCGGAAAAATAAGTGTATAGATAAATCTATTGCTTCTTTTGTGTATTCTTCTGTCAATCAAAAACGGAACGAAAAGTGCCGTAAATCCGAGCGCGGATATAAGAAACGATGCAAGTATGAGCAAGAAACTGTTACCAAGCGATGTGCAAAACCTTACCCCCGCACCGAGTATATAAAACAGCCATACAAATAAAAGTTCTTTTCGATTTTCTGCATTTCTTGTGAGATAGAGAAAGCAAAGCGGATAAAGCCACACCGTTATCGACAGCATAACTATACCCAAAGAGATAAACTGCGGTAATATCAAAGTCAAAAAGCCGATACAAAGAAAAATCAATTTTCTTTTGTCAGAAATCAAGTTTTTCAATCTCTCACCTCAATACAAAGCATAATACCTTGTCAGTTTATCATATTTGAAAAAGGTTTTCAATATAAAACGGTCAATCATTTTGATTGACCGCATAAAAATTATTTTTGATGATTTATTATCCATTCTGTCAGCATATCCAAATCGACACTACTATCGGCAACTCCAAGAATAATTTCGTATAATTCTTTTTGAGAATATTCAAGTTCAATCCCGTTTAGTGACAATGAAACAAGCATACTGTGTGCACCTATCCTTTTATTTCCGTCAACAAAAGGATGGTTTTTGATTATCCCAAAACCCAGCCTTGCCGATTTTTGATAAACAGTAGGAAATAAGTCTTTTCCGCCAAATTTTTGCAAAGGTGCAAAAATTGCCGATTCAAGCAAGGCCTCATCCCTTACGCCGTCACTTCCGCCTGTTTCGTTAATCAACATAGTATGCAAAGAAAGTACCTGTTCTTTTGACAATACTATCATTTTGCAAGTACCTCGTAAGCCTCTCGGTTTTTATCAATCAGCCTTTTGGAAATGTTCATAACATCGTCATCGTCTGCTGTTTTTTCTTTTTCTGCTCTGCTAAAATCAACAATCAAGTAGCGTGGAATATTGTTTTTTAATATAACGGCAGAGCCGTTTTCATCAACCAAGCGTGCAACCTTTGAAAAATTTTGATTTGCTTCGGTTATTGAAACAAGAGTATCTGTATTTACTTTCATACTCACACCTCATAATAATTATTATCAAATAGGATGAATTTATCCTATTTATATTATAACTACCTTAACTTAACTTGTCAACACAAAATAATCCGTGGTGGTTGCAATAGTAATAAATCTTCTTTGTTCTGCTGATTTTAAAATATGCTTGTGCTTCACCTTGCGGATAGAGTTTGACTATTTCGCAGCCGTTGTCTTTTACTGCCATAATAAAAGAGATATAGTGAGTTTTGCTCATTTCGTGAGAAACTTCCACAAAGTATTCGTCCTCACACTTTTCGATTTTTACATCGTGGTCGGTGTCGTTTTCTTCGCACTCGCAAGGGGCAAGTTCAACCCCGCAACAACTGACGACTGCGTCCCCGATACTCCACAAAACATTTGAACATAGGGGACAAACATAGACTTTCAGTTTCTTCATATTTGCTACACGGTTTTGATTTGTGACATCATTTCCCGACAGCAACTCGCAAACAGAAACGCAGAGGGCTTTTGCCAAAGGTTCAAGCAAAGTTATGTCGGGATAGCCTTTTCCCGTTTCCCATTTTGACACCGCCTTGTCGCTGACAAAAAGAATATTTGCCAACTGCTCTTGGGTGAGTCCTCTTTCCTCTCGAAGTTTTTTGATAAATGCACCTGTGACATATTTGTTCATATAATCATCTCCCATAGAGATAATAGCAGAAAAAAGAAAAATTTGTACCTACCGAAAGTAGAGAAATTATTGTATGTAATCATCCTTTAAGATTGCATACACGCACTTGTCACAAATACCGGTATTATTTTTATCTGCTTGTCTGTGAGTACCCTCATATTTCATCCCACACTTTTTCATAACACCACCGGAATTGGGATTGTGAACATCGTGATATGATGAAATTCTGTTCGCTTTGACTTCAACAAAGAAAAACTTTATCAACGCCGATAATGCTTCGGTCATTATCCCTTTGTGCCGGTACTTTTCCGATAGACAATAACCTACCGTAACTTCTTCGATTTCTTCTTGTAGATTTACTATCCCGATACTGCCGATTGCCTGATGATTTTGTTTTAATTCAATCACCCAATCATAATGATTATCGTCATACTTTGAAATAACATATTTGATATATTCCTGAACATCATCTACGGTTTTGTATGCCTGCCAAGTCAGGTATTTTGTTACCTGTTCACTGCTTGCCCAGTTATTGAACATATCCTCTGCGTCCGTAAGTTCAAATTTTCTCAAAATCAATCTTTCTGTTTCAAGTTTAACCGTTCCTTTATGTTGCATAATCCACCCTCCGAAAAAATGTTATCATAGAAAACAAATGTTGTAAATAAAATTTACTTCATCGCTATTCACTATTACTTATTACCTACCAAAAATCCCTTATCGACTTATGAAATAGTGAAAAGTGAAGAGTGAAGATTGAAAAAGTAAAAATCCCTCAAACTTTCGTTCAAGGGATTTTTGGAGGCGTCACCCAGATTTGAACTGGGGAATCAGAGTTTTGCAGACTCGTGCCTTACCACTTGGCTATGACGCCGTGTTAAATTATATTCACAAATAATGAAAATAACACTCAATTTGTAGAAAAGCACTTAATAAAAAATTAAGTGCTTTTGTGGAGCGGATGACGGGGCTCGAACCCGCTACCTCCACCTTGGCAAGGTGGCGCTCTACCAGATGAGCTACATCCGCAAATATTGGTGCCTCCGGACGGAATCGAACCATCGACACGGGGATTTTCAGTCCCCTGCTCTACCGACTGAGCTACAGAGGCAAATGTGGCGACCCGGAACGGGCTCGAACCGTCGACCTCTAGCGTGACAGGCTAGCGTTCTAACCAACTGAACTACCGGGCCATAACTTGGTGGGAACAACAGGGCTCGAACCTGTGACCCCCTGCTTGTAAGGCAGGTGCTCTCCCAGCTGAGCTATGCTCCCACACCGTTCGCCTCTTATTTGCGACCTAAATATAATACAATAGATATTCTCGGTTGTCAATACCTTTTATCTAATTTTATCTAAAAAACTATTTTTTCTTTAAAATTTCTTTGAGTTCGTTTTCGGTAAACTCGTATTTCCTGTTGCAGAAATGACAAAAAGCACTTGCGCCCTTGTCTTTTTCTATCATTTCTTCTATTTCTTCTTTCGGCATACTCATAATAAGTGACTCTATCTTCTCTTTTGAGCAACCGCAGACATACTTTACGGGAAACTCGTCAAGAACTTCGACTTCAAACCCAGATAACGCCTCTTTGCACATATCAAGGGTAGACATCCCCTTTGCAAGCATAGTTGTTACGCTGTCGAGTCCTGCGACATTTTTCTCCAACTTTTCGATAGTGCTTTCATCCGCACCAGGCAAAAGTTGAATAAGCATACCGCCCGACAAAAGCACCTGAGCGCTTTTTTTATCAACAAGAACGCCCAACGCACAGACAGTCGGTATCTGCTCACTTACTGCATAGTAATTTGCTATATCCTCGGCAATTTCGCCCGACACAAGGTTTGTCTGTCCGAGGTACGGCTCGCCCTCGCCGAGATTTTTCATAACATTGAGTACGCCGTCTTTTCCGACAGCGGCGGCAACATTGAGTTTGCCGTTTTCGTAGCGGGTTGTTTGACACGACGCGTTTGACACATAGCCTTTGACATTTCCGCTTGAGTCCGCTACGGCGATAACCGCGCCCAAAGGTCCGTCGCCCGCAACACGCAGATTGATAGAAGCGTTTTTACTTTTGAGCATAGCGCCCATCATTGAGGTAGCAGAAAGAAGTCGTCCCAAAGCGGCAGTAGCCACGGGCGAAGTCTTGTGAATAACGCTCGCCTTGTACACTATATCGGTTGAGTCAATAGCCGATGCCATAACCGCACCGTCCGATGTAATACATCTTATTATCTTATCCATAAAAAATTCCTTTACAATTTTCTTGCAACAAAAACGATACGCTCATCATCGTCTTTTGCATCATCAAAAGTCATATCCGAAAAAACTTTTTCAACAGCAAAGCCTGCACCTACAAGCATTTTTTCTATCTCTTCTTTATCATAAGCCGTTTCAGAAAATCCTTCACTGCTGCGGTAGTAGGCATCCTCGTCTTTTTCAAAGAAATCGAGGTCGATTTTTATCGTGTTATTTTCTAATAAAGAATTTTGCCATACACAGTACACTTCGTCGGTATCGTAAACAAAAGTATTATTTCCCAATATATTTTTGTGTTTGAGTACAGTATTGACATCAAAAAGAAAACGCCCGCCTTTGTTCATAAACAAAGAAACTTTTTCAAAAGTCTTTTGCACATCTTCTTTGCTTTCAAGGTGGTTAATGCTGTCGAGAGTACATATACAGGTGTCTATTGTACCGTATAGGTCAATCTCCTGCATTCTCTGGCAAAGGAAAAGGATATCGAGTTCAAGTTCTCTTGCCTTTTCGTTTGCGATAGAGAGCATATCGGATGACGCATCTATGCCGTAGATATCAACGCCCTGCTTCTTCAGTTCGCAAGTAAGCGTTCCCGTACCGCAGGCAAGGTCAAGGCTTAACCCCATATCGTGGTTAAGCCCCTCAAAAATCGAAAGTATATATTTTGCTCGTTCTTTATAATCGACATTAAATGTCAAAAAATCGTAGTACTGCGAAAAGCGTGAATACCCGTTCATTATTCTTCATCCATTCTGCCGAGGACAATATTATATCCGCCGGCGTTTTCATATTCGATAGAACGCTTAACACGGCTGATGGTCGCGGTTGACGCTCCCGTTGCTTCGACAATTTCGTTGTACTTGCAGTTTTGAGAAAGCATTTTTGCAACGGCAAAACGCTGTGCC
>JAZLJE010000222.1:0-2278 GCA_045617705.1 Ruminococcus sp. | reverse complement strand
AAAACGGGTTTTCATGAGGGTGATACCACGGGATTTTGCAAGATTGATGATAGACTCATCCGGAACTTTTCCTCTGACAAAAATGATGCAAGCCATATCCATCATTTCGGCTGTGCGAACAACTTGCGGATTGACAAGTCCTGTGAGCAGTACACTCTGGTCTTTGACAAAAGCCAGAACATCACTCATCATATCACTTCCGCAGGCTGTGAGTATCTCTTGGTCGAGGTTGCCCTCACAGATAATTTCACCTTCAAGTATGTCGATAATATCTCTAACAATCATAATAAATTCTCCTTGCAAATTTTCTCTTTTTATATTCTATCACAAAATTCTGCTAAAGACAACATATAATAATTTCAAAATTTGCAACCAATATTCTAAACACTAAATACTAAAAACTAAATACTAAATCGGGGTGCGATTATCGTATCACACCCCGATTTCTTAACGGTTTCTGTTTTTAATTTAAGTCGCTTAATACGGCTTTCTTTTGTTCTAATGATTTTGGTACATCGAGAATACGCTGGTTTTTGCTTCCTCGAAAATGGAGCATAAGACTTCTCTGTGAAAGGATGAACGGTCCGTCAACAAGCCAGTCGCAGTATGAAAGAAGTTTCTCATATTCGGGATGTTTAGGAAATTCCGAAAGAAGTTTTTCGAAAGTATATCCCGTGTAGCAAAATACGTTGTAGCCTGCAGCCTTTGCTTCTTTTGCAAGGACAGAAAGGCTTTCTGCCTGGGAAAAAGGTTCTCCGCCAGAAAGGGTAATTCCTTTTATCAGCGGGTCTTTTTTGAGTTCTTCCATTATCCTTTCGGTAGTGGAGTCGTATCCTTTGTCAAAGTCCCAAGTCTGCTCGTTGTGACAGCCTTCGCAATGGTGAGGACACCCCTGAACAAAGACAGTCATACGAAATCCGGGACCGTCAACAATGGACTCTCTGATAACGCCTGCAAGTCTTAACTTTGCCATCAGATAGCCTCTGCCTGCTCACAGTCACAGGTCAAAGAGTGCTTAACTCTGTCTTCAACTTCAGCGCGTTTTGCGTCGTTAAAGCGGTCAAGTGTACCGACAAGGTAGCCTGTAATTCTTCTTATTCTTTCGAAACCGACACCCTTTGAACCTTCTTTTCTTCCGCACTTGGGACAAACATCACCGATGATGCCTGTGTGTCCGCAGACGGGGTCACGGTCAACCGGATGGTTGATAGAGCCGTAGCCGATGCCTGATTCTTTCATACATCTTACAACCTGCTCAAATGCTTCGAGGTTTTCGCTCGGGTCGCCGTCGAGTTCGATATAAGAGATATGACCTGCGTTTGTCAAAGCGTGGTAAGGTGCTTCGATTTTGATTTTCTCAAAAGCGTTGATGGGATAGTAAACCGGAACATGGAAAGAGTTTGTATAGTAATCTCTGTCGGTAACTCCGGGGATAATGCCAAAGCGTTTTTTATCCATTCTTACAAATCTGCCTGAAAGACCTTCTGCAGGAGTTGCAAGACAGGTGAAGTTGAGTTGATATTTCTTTGAAGCGCTGTCAAGTTTCTTTCTCATGAAAGTAACGATTTCAAGACCGAGACGCTGAGCCTCTTCAGACTCACCGTGATGTTTGCCGATAAGGGCAACAAGTGTTTCGGCAAGACCGATGAAACCGCAGGAAAGTGTACCGTGTTTTAGTACTTCTCTGACTTCGTCGTTGATGGAAAGATTTTCGGAGTCAATCCAAACGCCCTGTCCCATAAGGAACGGATAGTTCTTTACGCATTTTTGACATTGAATTTCAAAACGGGCAAGAAGTTGGTCGATAACGAGGTCGAGCATATTGTCGAGTTGGTCAAAGAAGAAGTCGATGTTTTTGTTAGCAAGAATAGCAAGGCGGGGAAGGTTGATAGATGTGAAACTGAGGTTTCCTCTGCCGAAAGTAATCTCACGGCTGCGGTCGTGAACATTACCGATAACTCTTGTACGGCAACCCATATATGCAACTTCTGTTTCGGGACGACCTTCTTTGTAATAACTCAAATTGTACGGAGCATCAATGAAAGCATAGTTCGGGAAAAGTCTTTTTGCCGAAACTTTGAAAGAAAGTTTGAACAAATCGTAGTTGGGGTCTTCGGGATTGTAGTTGATACCTTCTTTTACTTTGAAGATATGAACAGGGAAGATAGGTGTTTCACCGTTGCCCAAACCGCTCTCAGTAGCAAGAAGGATGTTCTTAATTACACATCTGCCTTCGGGTGATGTATCTGTTCCGTAGTTGATAGATGAGAAAGGAACT
>JAZLJE010000221.1:0-1794 GCA_045617705.1 Ruminococcus sp. | reverse complement strand
GGCGTGACTTGCAGTCAGGGCTTGTTGTATCTGCGATATATCCTGATGATAAGAACTGGGATTTTGAAAAAGTACACGATTATTGCTACGAGCGAGGTTTTACGATTTATCCCGGAAAGTTTTCAAATACCAATTCTTTTCGTTTGTGTGCATTAGGAGCAATAGATGAAAAAGATATCGAGGATTTTTTTGAAGTGTTTACCGAAGCGTTGAAAGTTAATAATATAAAAATCCCTGTATTATATAAATAAGATGAGGTGACAAATAATGAAAACAGTTTATACTTGCTTTTGTACAGATGTTATTCACGAAGGACATAAAAAGATTATTGAGAAAGCGAGAAAATACGGCAATGTTATTTTAGGAACTTTGAGTGATAAAGCCCTCATAAGATACAACAAGTTCCCGACAATTTCAGAAGAAGAGAGATTGAGTTTATACAAAACGCTTGACGGTGTAGATGAAATCGTTTTCCAAAACAGTATGATGTATAACGATATCATTCCGAGATTAAAACCGGATTATGTTATTCACGGTGATAACTGGAAAACAGGTCCCGAATCTGCAATCAGAGAAAATGTAATAAAACTTCTTTCCGAATATGGCGGAAAACTTATTGAACCATCATATACATACAATGAAAAAGTAAAGAAAATTGAGTCTCAATTAAAAGAAAAACTTTCTATGCCTGAATACAGAAGAAAACGATTAAGAAAACTCATAGAAATGTGTCCTATTGTAAAAACGATAGAAGCACACAGCGGTTTAACCGGCTTGATAGCGGAAAAAACCGTTGTTGAAAACGGTGGCAAACTTGACCAGTTTGATGCGATGTGGGTTTCTTCATTATGTGATTCAACGGCAAAAGGCAAACCTGATATCGAACTTGTTGATATGACATCAAGATTTCGCACCATCGACGACATTATGGAAGTTACAACTAAACCGATAATTTTTGACGGAGATACCGGCGGACTTACCGAACATTTTGTTTATACAGTAAGAACATTAGAAAGAATGGGTGTTTCTGCAATTATAATTGAAGATAAAACAGGATTGAAAAAGAACAGCCTTTTCGGTACCGAAGTCGAGCAGACTCAGGACACAATTGAAAACTTTTGTTCAAAAATTGAAGCAGGAAAAAAAGTTCAACTTACAGATGATTTTATGATAATAGCGCGTATAGAAAGTCTGATACTTGAACAGGGAATGGAAGATGCATTAACGCGTGCTTTTGCTTATGTGAAGGCAGGAGCCGACGGAATAATGATACATAGTAGAAAGAAAGAACCGGATGAAATACTTGAATTTTGTGACAAATTCAGAGAAAAAGACAAGAAAACGCCTATTGTAATAGTTCCTTCATCTTTTAATTCTGTTACTGAAGACGAACTCGCAAGTCATGGTGCAAATATTGTAATATATGCAAACCAACTTACACGAAGTGCTTTTCCTGCAATGCAACAAACTGCGATAGATATTTTAAAATATCATAGAGCAAAAGAAGTAGATGATAGACTTTTGCCGATAAAAGATATTATTACTTTGATTGATGAACTGTAACGAGGGATATTATGAATGTAAAAGATTTTGTAAAAGTAATAGATTCTGATTTTTTTGTCGGGGTACCCGATTCACAACTGAAAGCACTTTGTAATTATCTTATGAGTGAATATGGTATAGACAGAAAACATCATATAATCGCCGCAAATGAGGGCAATTGTACAGCAATAGCAGCAGGATATCACCTTGCAACAGGAAACACGCCTGTTGTTTTTATGCAAAATTCCGGTG
>JAZLJE010000220.1:0-4636 GCA_045617705.1 Ruminococcus sp. | reverse complement strand
TAAGATGTGAAAAAATACAAGAGAAAATTTCGTCATATATGAAAGACGGCGACTACTATCCGAGAGCATTGTATAATTCCGTATTAGAATTATGCGGTATAGAAACTGCAAAAATTTTGAATAGTGGTAACAATGCCCTTGCACTTGAATATATTAAAGCCTGTGAAAAGTACGACATTACCCCTGTTGGAATTGAGAGAAAAGGGGCAACTCACGACAGCGAAACCACGCAAGGGAATATCGCAAGCGGAAGTTATATTCGAAAACTTATTGATGAAAATAATGATTATTCACAATTTTTGCCAAAGACTTTCAAAAATCCTGCAAACATTCAAAAAATCGAAAGTGCAATAGTTTATCGACTGAAAACGATGAGCAAAGAAGATATTGCGAATTTGCCGGATGTAAACGAGGGGCTTGAAAACAGGATTTATAATTCTGTTTTGGACTACAATTCTTTCAACGCAATTTTGCAATCAATTAAAACAAAAAGGTACACACACGCACGAATAAGAAGAATTATTATGTGTGCTTTGCTGAAAATCACTAAAGAAACCGCAAACACTCCTCTGCCCTATATACGCGTACTCGGATTTAAAGACAGTTCTTCAAATTTGCTGAAATTTCCTACAGAACTTCCGATAATTACGACAGTATCTTCCGCCTACAAAACGCTTGATGAAAATGCAAAAAATGTTTTTGATACAGAATTGCTTGCAAGCAAAATTTTTTCTATGTGTTGTGAAAAATCGTCGCTTTGCAAAAATGATTTTGAAAAGGGAATAATAAAACAATAAATATCCTCCTTTGGGAGGATATTTATTGTTAGTATATAGTTTTTAGTATTTAGTTTTTAGACAGGATGGATTTGATTTTTGAAATCGACCTTATCGGAATTGATGCCTACTCGTTTGTTTCTTCTTCTTTCAAAGAAATCAAGCGCAACCTTTTGGAACTGAGCATAGGACAAAACATCTTCTTCCTGTTCTATCCACTCTGGGACTTCTGCACGCAGGGTATCAAGTTCGGGTTTTAACAAATCGGCAGGACGACAAGTGACAGGCTCCATATCACCGATGATTTTCTTTTGGAACTCTTTGTCAATCGGCATCGGAGTTGTTCCGTATTTTCCTGCTACCAAGTCTTTGAACTCTTTTGTGCACATCTTGTAGCGTTCGCCAGTGATAATATTAAACACAGCCTGTGTGCCTACTATCTGTGAAGTCGGGGTTACAAGCGGCGGGAAACCGGAGTCTTTTCTAACTCTCGGTACTTCCTGCAAAACTTCGTCAAGTTTATCCTCTTTGCCTGCCTGTTTTAACTGCGACAAGAGGTTTGAAAGCATACCGCCTGGGACTTGATAAATAAGTGCATTTGCATTTGTTGCAAGCATTTTCGGGTCTAAAAGTCCGCTTTTAATATACTTTTCTCTCAAGGTCATAAAGTATTCTCTTATCCTGCTTAACGCCTGCAAGTCGAGTCCTGTATCATACGGTGTACCCATAAATGCAGCGACCATACTCTCTGTCGGAGCGTGGGATGTACCGAGTGCCAAAGGCGAAATTGCGGTATCTATCATATCTACTCCTGCTTCGACACCCTTGATAAGGCACATTGAAGCAAGTCCTGATGTATAGTGAGTATGAAGTTGCAAAGGTAAATCAATCTCGGATTTTATCGCTTTTACAAGTTTTTCGGTACGGTAGGGGGTTAAAAGTGCCGCCATATCTTTGATGCAGATAGAGTCTGCTCCTGCATCGGCAATACGCTTTGCATACTCAACATAATATTCATCGGTAAAGACGGGGCCTGTTGTATAACTTATTGCAACCTGTGCATGGGCACCCTCTTTTTTTGCGGCTTTTATTGCCGTTTGTAAATTCTTGATGTCGTTGAGTGCATCGAAAATACGGATGATATCAATGCCGTTTGCTACACTTCTTTGAACAAAATATTCAACAACATCGTCTGCATAATGGCGATAGCCGAGCATATTTTGTCCGCGAAAGAGCATTTGAAGTTTTGTGTTTTTACAATGGTCTTTTAATGTACGAAGTCTGTCCCAAGGGTCTTCGTCAAGAAATCTTAAGCAACTGTCGAAAGTCGCACCGCCCCAACACTCAAGAGAATAAAAGCCAATCTTGTCTAAATCGTCAAGTATTGGCAACATCTCATCGGTTGTCATACGGGTTGCAATCAAAGATTGATGTGCATCACGCAAAGCGGTTTCGGTAATTTTTATCGGTTTTGTCATAATACTTTCCTCTTATGATAATGTTACTAAAACTGCACCTGTATCAACAGACTCGCCTTTTGAAACTGCTACGGATGAAACTGTTGCATCTTGAGGTGCTTTTATCTCGTTTTCCATTTTCATAGCCTCTAAAACTAAAAGAACATCACCTTTTTTTACACTCTGTCCTTCGCTGACATTGACAGAAATGATAGTACCCGGCATAGGAGCGTTTACAGGAGTTCCACCTGTTGCGGCAGGTTTTTTCTCAACTTTAGCAGGTGTAACGGCGGGCGCTGATACTGCAGGTGCAGAAATTACCCCTGTTGTTTCACCTACTTCTTCAACCTGAACATCATAAGTAACACCGTTTACGGTAATTTTCAAATTTTTCATAACAAATACCCCTTATTAGTATATAGTATTGTGTTTCTTCGGTAGAGTTGAAACACGCTTTGATACAAGCATATTAAGTGCTGATACAACTTTATTTCTCAACTGCGATTTCTCGACAACTTCGTCAATCAAGCCAAACTCTGCGGCATTTTCGGCGTTGAGTTTTGAACTGATAAAATCATTTGCGATTTGTTCTTGTTCAGAAACGGGAACAGAAAGATTTTCACTGTCTAAAACATAGGCGGCGGCTTTCGGTGATATCGGAGAAACGACTGCGTTATCAAGAGCAAAAACGATATCACTGTTTGCACAAGCCCCTGACAAAGCAATATATGCCGCACCGTAGGCTTCGCCTGATATTACGGAAATTTTGGTTGTTGTAGCCTCTGCGTAAGCACAGGCAACTTTCTTTGCATATTCCAAGGTAGTAAAGGCTTTTGCGTTTAATGTAGTAACAATTGGGATAGAGAAAGCATCACAAAAACTTACCATTTTTACTATCTTTTTAGTAGCGTTTTTGTCTATGTCGGTACCTTTTGTTGTAACAAAGCCGACTGTCATACCGCCTATTCTTCCAAAGGCTGTGCCTACATCTTTGCTAAGTCCCTTATTAAATCCGAAAGTGGAATTTTCATCGGCAAGAAAATGTGCCATACATTTTCCGTCATCAGTACTTTCTGAAAAATCGGAATATATCGGAGATTGTTCAAGATTATTCGACGGGAAGTAAGAAAGAAATTTCTTCGTATTCTCTATACATTCTTCGTCGTTTTCGCAAACTGTATTTGCTACACCGTTTTTGAAATTATATTCTGCGTCGGCATTAGTACCGAGAGTATCGACAGAAAGTATTGCATCCTTTTTCATAATCAAAAAGTCAGAGCATACGGCAGTTAGTGCGGAAGTTCCCAAACAAGTGCCGAGGACAACGGAAATCTGCGGTACTATTCCCGACAACTCAATAGATTTTTTCAAAACTTCACCGTAGGATGAAAGGATATCGCAACCGTCGTTTAATTTTCCTCCAACGCTGTCATAGAAACCAACTATCGGTGCGCCTGTTGTTTTTGCCATATCATAAAGTCTTGTTATCTTCTTTGACTGTGCTTTACTCATAGCACCTTTTGAAACATCGCTGTTCTGTGCAAAAGCGTAGCAGGGGACTCCGTCAACAGTACCAAAGGCTGTTACCGCTTCTGCGTAGCCGTCTTTTGAAGAAAGCAACGAGTCAATTTCAGAAAACACACCGTCATCAAAAAATGATGATAGGATTTTGTATGCGGATGTATTTTTTAGTGAATTCGGATTTAATCCCATTTCATTTCCTCCCATATATCCGTTAGAGCAAACTGCCCTAAATTTTGTCATTATATATTATACTACAAATATTATATAAAAACAAGTTTTTTCAGAAATAAACAAAAATGGTGCAAAACAAAGTTTGCACCAAAAATATCAATGTCCCAAAAGCCTGTCAAGAGTAGCGGTCATTTTATCATTTTCTTCGGTAAATCTTAAACTTGACAGTATCGGGAATAATTCTTTATTCGAACAATGAACATAATAGGAGGAATGGTTCAAAGCATAAGAGCCGATAGCACGAAGAATACTGTCGTAATATATCACATTATTGGGTATCGGGATATTGCCTTCATTTTCAAAATTGAGGTGTAGGGACAAAATCTCGATAATATATCCGTTTTGCTTTATAACCGAATAGCCTATTTCTTTTTCGTCTTCACAACAAACAAAAACGGTGATATTATCGCTGTACTCTATGTTTTCATTTGCTAAAATATCTTTTCTGTCTTTGGGTAAAATAGTAAGCATGGTTATTCTCCAAAAAAGTTTTGTGAGGGGTTCGGGTCTGCGGAAAGTTTCTTGACTGCGTCTGCGGTTAAGTCACGATAATCGCCGACTTTTAATCCGCCTAATTTTACAGAGCCTACTGCGGTACGCTTTAGCCTTGCAACTTCAAGAGAAACACTTTCGCACATTTTGCGAATT
>JAZLJE010000219.1:0-5451 GCA_045617705.1 Ruminococcus sp. | reverse complement strand
CCGACATGACCGGGCTGGAAAAGTCCGAGACCGTGAATATTCGGAATACCGCTTGATACAGAGCCTGTGTATGATGAGTTATAGTACTGGTCGTCGCCGCCTCTGTTACCGCCGGCATAAGAATAGATAAGACCGGAACAGTCAACAGCACCGGCAGATGAACCGCCGTAAACATAACTCCAACCTTCATTGTATGCTTTGAGTGCCCAGGATGCAAGACCGGTACCTGTACCGCTTGCCGAGAAACTCGTAGTAGTCATAATACATACTGTAGTTAATACTGCAACAATAATGAGTATTGAAATAATCCTTTTCGTAATCTTCAAAATATAACCTCCAAATAATCGGAATAATATAGTCATAAGTAAAAAATTTCAAATCAAATATTGGTAACAAATTTGTCATTATTATATCAAAGAATTATGAACAATTCAAGTATTAGGGGTAAAATATTGCTAAAACACCAATAAAATTCAAAGTTCGTTCACAAATTTATACAATAAATACAAAAATCTTGCCGAAAACGGTGGTTACAACTTGTAATTTATTTATTCATTATTGGAAAAATATGACAAGTAGGATAATAAATGACAATTCGAATATAGAAAAATAAAGCAAAAAATTACTTATTTTTTATGATAATAGGGAATTACATATATAGTTTTCTATGTTATACTAAATTTGAGGGATGATTATGAATAAAGAGGAAAATCGTAAACTGTTTTCACCGTTCGACCTTATTTGCATAGCGGTTGTAATTTTGATAACCGCGCTGTGCTTTATATTGCCGTTTCAAAAAAGTGATGAACTTATCGCCGTAGTGAGAATAAAAGGCGAAGTGGCCGATAGGGTAGAACTGTCGAAAATCAAGAATACATACGGAAAAGAATATTTAGGTGATATGAAAGTAACAGTTGAATATTCTCCTGACGGCGTTTGCGTTGTTTCTTCCGAATGTCCCGACAAACTTTGCGTTCATACGGGAAAAATCAAAAATATCGGTGCATCTTCTGTTTGTCTGCCTGCGAAAGTTTCGCTTACGATTGAGGGTAAAGAAGATACAGCCGACGCGATATCTTGGTGATATTATGAAAACAAAATCATCTGATACATTATATATAACACAAACTGCGCTTGTCTCATCTATTGCGCTTGTCCTTTCCTATATAGAAATGCTCATTCCCGATATTCCTTTTCTGTTGCCGGGAATGAAATTAGGACTTTCAAACATAGCCGTTATGTTTGCTTTGTCTGTGCTGAATTTACCAAGCGCTTTGTTTGTCTGCCTTGTCAAAGCAATCTTTGCACTTTTGATGCGAGGTTTTACTGCTTTTTTAATGAGCCTTTGCGGTGGCGTTTTGAGTTGCCTTGTAATGTTTTTGCTGTTGTCGGCAAAAAAAGTCCGTTTCGGTTATATCGGTATCGGTATTTCGGGTGCTTTTTTTCACAATTTCGGGCAACTGCTTGTTTCCGTACTTCTTACTGATAAGGCAGTTTTTGCATATATGCCTGTCCTTTGTGTTTCCGCTTTGGTTACGGGAACACTTACCGCAATAGTTTTGTATCTTGTTATGCCCGCTGTAACAAAAACTCCGCTTTTTTACATCCAAAATTCTTCTATGGAATGAAGAAACCTTTATTATTCTTTGTGGTAAAATAAGATTAAAATATTGTAATAAAAAATATGAATTTGTTACTTGAAAACCACTATATATTGTGTTAATATTCTAACTGTAGCCAACATAATGTGATTATTTAGGACTTAAAATTTCGTGAAAGGGGATAATATTATGACAGTTACAGTTAAAGGCGGAACAATGCCGCAAGCAGAAATCGATGCTTATGTAAAATCTTTGAAAGAGGCCAATCCCGACAAGTATATCACTTCGGTTGAATTTACAGTTGACGGAGAATTTGTTGATATGAATTATACATACGACAATGTTCCTTTCGAAAGAATAAGAAGAATTACAGGTTATCTCGTAGGAACAGTTGACCGTTTCAACGATGCAAAGCGTGCCGAGGTTGAAGACAGAGTTAAACATTCACTCGATTGCGGTTGTGCTCTCGAAGAAATTGCATGATTTTTCGGCGGTTTGATTTCAAACCGCTTTTTTATTGACAAAACTATTATAGAGATGTATTATATTAGAAATTAAATATACCACTTATCAAGAGTGACTGAGGGACAGGCCCTGTGAAGTCCGGCAACCTGCATTTGTAAGGTGCTAAATCCTGCGGTAAATCCGAAAGATGAGTTTTATCTCCGTTCGGTTTGCCGAACGGTATTTTTTTATAAAGAAATGGGGAAGATATATGGCTAAACATTTTTTTACTTCCGAGTCAGTAACGGAAGGACATCCCGATAAATTGTGCGACAGAATTTCCGATTCTGTTTTGGATGCTATTTTTGAAAAAGACAAATTTGCTCATGTTGCGTGCGAAACTACCGCAACAACAGATACAGTAAATATTATGGGCGAGATTTCTGCCGATTGCGATATTGATGTTGAAAAAATCGCAAGAGAAGCAATAAGATTTATCGGTTACGACAGCGACGGCATCGGATTTAACTGTGATACCTGCAAAGTAAATGTATTGCTTGATAAACAGTCGCCCGATATCGCCATGGGCGTAAACAGTTCTATCGAAAACCGCGAGGGCGAGTCTGACGACGACTCTCTTATCGGTGCAGGCGACCAGGGAATGATGTTCGGTTTTGCCTGTGACGAAACCGAAGAACTTATGCCGTTGTCAATTTCTCTTGCTCATAAATTGTCGAAGAAACTGACCGAAGTTCGAAAGAACGGTTCTCTTACATATTTGCGCCCCGACGGAAAAAGTCAGGTAACTGTTGAATATGACGACGACAAAATAAAGCGTATTGACACCGTTGTTATTTCAACCCAGCACGATGAAGAAGTATCCCTCGAACAGATAAGAAAAGATATAATCGAATATGTAATCAAGCCCGTTATTCCTGCTGATTTGCTCGACGAGAACACAAAGATTTTTGTAAATCCGACAGGTAGATTTGTTGTCGGCGGTCCTAACGGTGACTCCGGTCTTACAGGCAGAAAGATTATTGTAGATACCTACGGAGGTTTTGCCCGTCACGGTGGCGGTGCGTTTTCCGGAAAAGACCCGACAAAGGTTGACCGCAGTGCTGCTTATTTTGCTCGTTATATTGCAAAGAATGTAGTATCCGCAGGGCTTGCCAAAATGTGCGAAGTTCAACTTGCCTATGCTATCGGTGTAGCAAAACCCGTTTCCGTTATGGTTGAGTCTTTCGGTACATCAAAGTATACAAATGAACAACTTGCAAACGCAGTTGTCAAAGTCTTTGACTGCCGCCCCGCGTCTATTATCCGCGAACTTGATTTACGTAACATCAAATACGCTCCCTTGTCTTCATACGGCCACATGGGACGAGAAGACCTGAATGTTCGTTGGGAAGACACCGACAAAACAGAACAACTCATAGAAGCAGTAAAATCCTTGTGATAAACAAAACTCACCCTATGACTTCATAAGGTGAGTTTTTCATAATGCCGTGCATTATGTAGCGTTTAGTCCGAATGAAACAGAAATTGCTTCGTTTATCGCTTTCATACTGTTATCGGGAACAGTACCCATTTTTTCTTTGAGACGCTTTTTGTCTATTGTTCTGACTTGCTCCAAAAGTACAACCGAGTCTTTTGAAAGACCTCCCGAATTTGCACCGAGTGCGATGTGCGTAGGCAGTTTTGCTTTTGTTTGCTGGCTTGTGATAGCCGCCGCGATAACCGTAGGCGAGTATCTGTTTCCAATGTCATTTTGTACGATGAGTACAGGGCGTATTCCGCCTTGTTCACTTCCGATAACGGGTGATAAATCAGCGTAGTAAATATCTCCACGCTTCACATTCATAATTGTCTTCACTCCAAGATTTCCTAAGTTACTAATATTCTTGACCTGTTTTTGTCTTTTATACTTAGTACATAGTATTTTGGAACATAGATTTTTGTGATTATCTTTGCGACAAAATAACCTAATCTTTTTATGAATTTATAAGAAGGTGAACAGTTTTGACATATCTTGATATAACAGCCTGCTGTGTTACTTTGATTTTAGAAGTACTTTTACTTTTCTTTTCAATAAAATCTCTTGTAAAAACAAGACGGAAAACCCTCTACGATTTTTCGAATGTAGGGTATCTTTCGTTTGCCGTATTTCTTGTTTTTGTTTTGGGAATTACCGTTTGGAGTATAGTTGAGTCTTTTGTATCAAATCCTTATGAATTAAGCAGTTTTCAGCATATTATCGGAGGCTTTGCAGATATTTCACAAAGGTTTACTATCTGCATTTTGCCTTTTGTACTTGTGCTTTTTCTCCTTGTATCTGTTTCGAATGTTGTCCTTTTGTTTCGTGAGGGACGCTCTTGGAAAAATCTCCTTGGTACATTTCTCGGTTTATTCTTTATATTTGTAACGCTTTTTGTACCGTTTTTGTGGGATATAATATACGAAAAGATTATTTTCCCGATATATTTGTCGGGCGCAGAATACATTATCATTTTTGATTTAGGTATACCGCTTTTTATTTCGGGACTAATCTGCTTTTTGGAGTGTATTATGCTCGGACTCATTATCTACGGATACAAGGCAGCACGCCATATCCCCGCGTATGACAAAGATTATATAATCATTTTAGGATGCCAGATTTCAAAAGATAATAAGCCCCTGCCGTTGCTAAGAGGCAGAATTGACCGTGCTGTTGAATTTGCAAAAAATCAGTATGAAAAAACAGGCAAAACTTTGAAATTCGTTGTATCGGGCGGCAAAGGCAACGATGAAAAAATTTCCGAAGCCGAAGCGATGAGAATTTATCTTCTTGAAAAAGGCATATCGGAAGATAAGATTTTGGTAGAGAATAAATCAAAAAACACTTTTGAGAATATGAAGTTCTCAAAAGCATTGATAGAAAAAGAAAACAAAGACGCAAAAGTTGTATTCTGCACAACAAATTACCATGTATTTCGAAGTGGAATTTTTGCGATAAATGTCGGCTTAAAACCCGACGGAATAGGAAGCAAAACAAAATGGTACTTCTGGCCGAATGCCTTTGTCAGAGAGTATCTCGCTATGCTCTATACTCGCAAAAAACGCTTTATCCCGACAATAATAATTATGTTTTTGTTCTGTCTTCTTATCGGCTTTTTGTGTTTTGCATCTCATCGAATGATGTAGAAAATTTCAAAGCAGGGCAGAATGGTATTGTAAATCCGATAAACTTTTGATATAATAAAAGCGAATAAGTTTCCGTAGCTCAGTTGGATAGAGCGACCGCCTCCTAAGCGGTAGGCCGGAGGTTCGAATCCTCTCGGGAACGCCACTGAAAAGCAGCCTTCGGGCTGCTTTTCAACGAAATAAATCTCTACGGGATTTGTGAAATGCTTATTAGCGTGAAATT
>JAZLJE010000218.1:0-4588 GCA_045617705.1 Ruminococcus sp. | reverse complement strand
CTCGAAAACTACATCAAGCGTCTGCAAAAACTCGAGGAAGTCGCATCATCATTCCCCGGAGTTGAAACATCATTTGCCATTCAGGCAGGCCGTGAGGTTCGTATTATGGTCAAACCCGAAGCAGTCAAAGATGACTCTATGGCTTCTCTTGCAAGAGATATCTGCAAGAAGATTGAAGAAGACCTCGAATATCCCGGACAGATAAAAGTAAATATCATCCGCGAAAGCAGAGCAGTAGACTTCGCAAAATAACAATAGAAATTAAAAACTTCTTAACCTCCCCTTGTCAGGGGAGGTATTTTGTTTTACAAAACGGAGGGGTAGTAAACACAAATCTTACCCTATTAGCCTCCCCTTACAAGGGGCGACTTACAAGGTAAGAATTATATTTCAAAAATCGCTCTGCGATTTTTCCTTAATTGTCAATTGTCAATTATCAATTATTCATTTTCATAGTTCCACTTTGGAATGTACTTTTCGTCTGCGGAGGAGAGTTCCTGTGCAAAGCCGTCAAGCCCGAGCGAAAACAGGTGATTTAGCACCTTTTCGTATTCTCGTTTTGTGATTTTTCTGCCCAGTTTTTCGTTCTTTATTGCTTCACCGCAGGGGATGTATTGCCCCATAAGGCTGACTTTTATATCATCATTAAAATTCTTTTTTAGAATATTAAGAACCTCGATACTATTCCTTGTGTGGTTTGGCAAAACGAGGTGGCGGACGATAACGCCCTTTTGTATCATACCGTTTTCGTCAAGTTGTACTTTTCCTACTTGCCGTACCATTTCTTTTATCGCGTTTATTGCTGTTTCTTTGTAGTTTTTGCACTTCGAAAGTTCTTGCGACAGAGTGTCGTCGGCATATTTGAAATCGGGCAAATATACATCAATAAGCCCCTCAAATCGTTTGAGTGTGTCAACGCTTTCATACCCCGATGAATTGTAGATAACAGGAATGTTCGGCTTGTAGATGTTAAGGCTTTCTATAACCGCATCGGCAAAGTGTGACGCGCTGACAAGTTCAATGCTGTGAACACCGCTTTCTTCAAACTTTTTATAATACTCTGCAAGTTCTTCGGGCGTGATGTATCTGCCCTTGTTTTTTTGCGAAATATCGTAATTTTGGCAGTAAATACAACATAGACTGCACCCGCTGAAAAACACAGCCCCCGTACCTTTTTCACCGCTGATGCACGGCTCTTCAAAGTAGTGCGGTGCAATTCGCGCGACCTTCGGTAATGTGCCTTCTTTGCAAATTCCGTTACCTTGTTTTTCTTCTCTTTTTGCCCCGCATTTACGCGGACAAAGTTCACATATCATAGTATCACCGCCTTTATTTTAGCACGGGAAATTCACTTTCGCAATATAAAAAACACACCGCAAGTTCATACAAGAGTTACGGTGTGTTTTGTGTTTATTTGTGAAATTGCTTGACAAGTGACCATTTGGTCACTACAATAAAGGTGTCCGAATGGTCACCAAAACAAAGGGGAGGATGCAATGGAAAATACAAAGGAAAAGATACTCGACGCGGCACTGTTGAGTTTTGCCGAAAACGGATACAGGGGAACAAATCTTCGCGACCTTGCAGGAGGTTTGGGGCTGAGCAAGTCCGCTTTGTATAAGCACTATAAGAGCAAAGAGGACATCTACAATGCCGTTCTCGATAGAATGGAAGCCTACTATATTGCTCATTTTGACTCTGCTGATAATACACCCATTATACCGACATCCTGTGATGAACTCTTTACGATGACTATGAGGATGTTAGACTTTACTATGCACGATAAAAGAGTAATACTTACAAGACAACTTTTGCTTACCGAACAGTTTCGTGACCAAAGGACACGCAGGTTTGCAACACTTCACTTTTTAACCGGCACAAAAAATAATTTCGCAAAGATTTTCGCTGAAATGATAAAATCCGGCATAATCAAAAGCGAGGACCCCGAAATGCTTGCGTTTATCTTTACTTCCCCGATTACGGCACTCGTTCACTACTGTGACCGTGAGCCTGAAAAAGAGGAAGAAATTATGGGGCAAATTGAAAAGTTTGTAAGACATTTTATCAAAACATACTCGAATGAGTGAAAAGTGCATAATAAAGTTTTTGCAAGGAGGTAATGAAGATGATTGAAACAAAGCGACTGAAAATATACTCGGCTTCAAAGGAGCAAATGGAAAACTTGATATCAAAACAAACTTCCCCTGATTTGAAAAAAGCGTACAGGGAAATGCTTTGTGGCGCTCTTTTGCATCCCGATATGTGGGATTGGTACGCCATTTGGATGATTGAATTAAGAAACGGTACTCATATAGGAGAACTGTGCCTTAAAGGCGTTGACAAATTCGGTGCTACCGAAATCGGCTATGGCATTTTAGAAAATTTTCAGGGACACGGATATGCAACAGAAGCGGTAACGGGCGTAGTTGATTGGGCATTAGAACAAAATGAAATCAATACCGTTACCGCCGAGGTGGAAAGGGAAAATATTGCATCTATAAAAGTCCTTGAAAAATCCGGGTTTGAATTAACCGACAAAATCGGAGAAGAAGGTCCGATTTACAAAAAAGCAAAATGATGCGTATTAACTGAAGTCGTACAAGAAATCTTCTACCGCTTCATTTAGATGTTTCGGCGAAAGTTCAAGTTCGTTGAAAGTCGAAACAAGTTGCTCGACCTTTTCTTTATTTACCGATATATCCGATATTGTCCTTGTATGCAGACCGTCTTCAAATACAATAATGCCGTAGGTTATATAAAAACCGCAAAGTCTGTTGTATTTGCTTTCTTCAAAAAGTTTGTATTCTGTCATAGTGTCCACCTTTGTGAAAGAAAATCACTAATTTTGGGGACATAATATCACATTGCTTTTTGATAATCAAGCGTTTCTACAAAACTGTAAATAACATTACAAAAATTAATGTTTTTTGACATTTTCCGCAATTTGGAAAAGTCTTCTTGTAAAGAAAAATTTCTTGTGTTATATTCAATATTAGATTAAGAGGTGACATCCTTGATATATGTAAAAGATTTGAAAAAAGAATTCAAAAAAACAATTAAAGAACCGGGACTCAAAGGCTCAATAAAAGCCTTGTTCAAACCCGACAAAGAGATAATAAAAGCGGTTGACGGAATTTCTTTTTCTGTCGAAAAAGGCGAGATGCTCGGCTTTATCGGACCTAACGGTGCAGGAAAATCTACCGTCATAAAAATGCTTACGGGAATACTCACTCCGACTTCGGGTATATGCCGAATTAACGGACAAATTCCGCAGGAAAACCGCAAAAAATATGTCAAAGAAATCGGTGTCGTTTTCGGTCAGAGAACTCAACTTTGGTGGGACTTGGCATTAAGAGAAACCTATGCCGTATTAAAAGAAATATACGAAGTTCCCGACGATATGTATAAAAAGCGTATGGCTTTTCTAAACGAGGTGCTTGAACTTGACTCGTTTATCACAAGCCCCGTGCGTACTTTGTCGCTCGGTCAGCGTATGCGTGCCGATATTGCGGCATCTTTGTTGCATTCGCCGAAAGTTTTGTTCCTCGACGAGCCGACTATCGGTCTTGATGTTGTTGTAAAAGATAATATCCGAAACGCAATAAAAAAGATAAACGAAGAAGACGGCACAACCGTAATTTTAACCACCCACGACTTGTCGGATATCGAACTTCTCTGCGAAAGAATAGTAATGATAGACAAGGGCAAAAAAGTTTTTGACGGCGAAATTTCACAGTTAAAACACAATTTCGGACAGATGCGAACTCTACGATTTGAACTTCAAAATGCAAGAGATATCGACTTGCTCGACTATCAAAAGAAATTCTTTGCAACTGATGACGATATCGAAGTTGAGTCTGACGGTGCGCTTGTATCAGTACGATTTAACTGCGATGCCGTGTCTGTTGAAGATATGCTCGCCTACACTTTGTCACAAGTCCATGTAAAAGATATCAATGTGACCGATGCCGATATCGAAGATATCATAAGGCGCATTTATCGGCGTGAGGTGAGCGTATGAGTTCTATAAAGAGTTTTTTCAGAAAATACAAACCCTTTACAAGTGCAGGCTTTCAGGATATCGTAGCATACAGGGCGAATTTTATCTGTTTTCTTATCGGCGAAATTATGAAATGTTTCATTATGTTTTTCGTATGGAAAGCAGTTTTCAACAGTTCTGAAAGCGAAACATTTATGGGCTTTTCGATGGGGGATATGGTCGTCTATATATTCATATCTTTTCTCACAGGCTACCTTACTGCTTCCGACGGAGCGTATGCAATAGGAGAGGAAATTGTCGACGGCTCTATCGCTATGCGAATGATAAAACCCTGCTCATTTGATATGTGTTTTCTGTTCCAGGAAATGGGCTCAAATATTTTCAAAATCTGTGTTATTTTTGTGCCGATAGTCTTGGGCGTTGAGATATACCGCTTTGCACTGTACAGTGCAATACAGATTACTTTAACGGCATTTTTGCTCTATCTTTTGAGCCTGATTTTTGCATATCTTACATCATTTTACATAAATGTTTGCTACGGATTTTTGGCATTCTTTTTGAAAAATCTGTGGGGAACGGGACTGATAA
>JAZLJE010000217.1:0-7860 GCA_045617705.1 Ruminococcus sp. | reverse complement strand
TTATCAACGCCCTGCATTACACAGGCGAGTCTTTCAAGTCCCATGCCTGTATCGATATTTTTTTGGGCTAAATCGGCATAGTTGCCCTGTCCATCGTTATCAAACTGTGAGAAAACAAGGTTCCAAACTTCAACAAAGCGGTCACAGTCACAACCTACGGCACAGTCGGGTTTTCCGCAGCCTTTATCTTCGCCGCGGTCAAAGTAAATTTCAGAACAAGGACCGCAAGGACCGGAACCATGCTCCCAAAAATTGTCTTCTTTACCGAGACGGACGATATGAGAAGGCTCTACGCCGACTTCTTTTGTCCAAATATCAAATGCTTCGTCATCGTTTTCGTAAATAGAAACATAGAGTTTTTCTTTCGGCATTTCCAATACTTCGGTGAAAAACTCCCACGCCCAAGCGGTAGCCTCTTTCTTGAAATAATCGCCGAAAGAGAAGTTGCCGAGCATTTCGAAAAATGTTCCGTGACGCGCGGTAATTCCGACACGCTCGATATCGGGTGTACGAATACATTTTTGACAAGTGGTTACTCTGTTTCTCGGCGGCTGAACTTCACCCGTGAAAAACTTTTTCATCGGAGCCATTCCGCTGTTGATAAGCAAAAGTGAATTATCATCTTTTGGTATCAACGGAAAACTTTCGAGCCTGATATGACCTTTGCTCTCGAAAAAACTCAAAAACTTTTCACGGAGTTCGTTAAGACCAGTCCATTCCATATATATTATCTCCTTTAAAATAAATTGCATAATAAAAAGCCTGCCCCGAAATGGGACAGGCTAACCTGCGGTACCACCCAAATTGACGGCATAAACCGTCCGCTCGTTCTCCTTTAACGCAGGAATACGCCTTGCTTTCACAAGGAAACTCAGGGGTAGCATATCGAAAACTGCGATAAATGCTTTCACCACTCGCACTCTCTCTGAAAACGCAAATATCCGACTCGTCCCATCGATGTTTACTTTATCATTATATTGTTATGTTTATGTGTTGTCAACAATTTTCTTTCTTATTACCGAACCGGACGGTATCTCGGTATCGACTTTCATCAAAAGCCTTTGCATTGGATGAGGTGCGCTTTCGACTTCGTTTCCTTCTTCGTCGGTTAATGATAACGCGGTTACACAAAAGGGTATTCCCGACGGTGGTAAAACATCAAGAGTATCACCGACATAGAACTTGTTTCTCTGTGAAATCAGGGCGATATCTCCCCTGTTTTCTTCACAAACCGCTACGGCATTATACTTTCTTATATACCCGCCGTTTTGGGTTTCCTGCCCGGGTTCTGTGCCAAAATAAAAGCCTGTTGAATACGCTCTATGGCTGATTTTTTCAAGTTCTTCTTTTATCCACGGGGAAAGTTTATAGTCATCAGTGTTTTCAAAATACTCGTCTACCGCTTTGCGATATGCGTTAGTTGTTACGGCGGTATAGTAGGCTGATTTTGCTCTGCCTTCGATTTTTAATGAAGAAATGCCTGCGTTGCAGAGTTTGTCGATATGCTCAATCATACACATATCTTTTGAGTTGTAAAGATATGTACCGTCTGTGCTTTCTTCAACGGGGAAAAACTGGCCTTCTCTGTTTTCTTCGAAAAGGTGATATTTCCATCGGCAAGGCTGGGCGCAGTCGCCTCGGTTGGCATCTCGTCCGGTAAGATAACTTGAGATAAGGCATCTGCCCGAAAAGGAAACACACATAGCACCGTGAACAAAGCACTCAATTTCCAATTCACTCGGTATCTTTGTGCGGATTTCGGCTATTTCGTCAAGAGAGAGTTCTCGTGCGAGGACAACACGCTTTGCACCGAGATTATACCATACATTAGCACTCTCGTAATTTACTACACCGCCTTGGGTTGAAATGTGTCTTTCAACATTCGGAGTATATTCTTTAGCAAGTTCAAAAACGCCGATATCGGCAATAATAAAAGCATCAACACCGCAGTCTTCTGCCATTGATAAAAAGTCGGGTATATCGCTTATATCTTTGTTTCGTGGCAAGGTATTGCAGGTTAAATAAACCTTTTTACCTTTTTCGTGAGCAATTTTGCAAGCGTTTTTTAATTCTTCTGTGGAAAAATTTTTCGGTGCTGTACGCATTCCGAAAGTTTTTCCTGCAAGATAAACTGCATCTGCACCGAAATTCAACGCTGAATGCAAACATTCCATATCACCGCACGGTGACAAAATTTCGGGCTTATTCATTTCCTGTAATTTGCAAATTGTAGAGGTGGTCACTCATATTGGTTGCATAATACGGAGTACCGCCGTCTTCGGCAGATGCATGGCAGAAATAGAGATATTCTGTATCATACGGGGATACAGCCGCTTTGAGTGCTTCTAAACTCGGATTACAGATAGGCCCCGCAGGTAATCCGCTAAAAGAATAAGTATCATAGGAAGATGTAAATGAGTCTTTTATAGAAGCGGGTACATCGCTCTTTTTACGATAAGGATAGAATACAGTTGAGTCACAATCAAGTTTTGATACGCCTTCGTCAGCACCGTAAGAAAGACGGTTGTGCAAAATCGAACTGATATTATACATATCCTCTTTATTTGCTGCTTCTGCCTGGATAATTGATGCTATTGTAACAATCTCATCTAACGAATAATCGGTGTCGTGGATTTCGTCTATCAAAAGAGATTTCTTTGAATTTCCGAAATATCTTTCCTTTGTATGATTTACTTTGTTATCAAAGTTGTTGAGCATTTTGTAGACTGTTTCTTCCGGATTTTCCGCAAGATAGAAGTTATAGGTATCGGGGAAAAGATAACCTTCTAATTTATAATAACGGTCAGATGCGTTTCCTATATTCTTGATAAAAGGAAAATCTTCGTCAAATTTGTCGCTGTTACAGATATCGAGGAATTTCTGAACATCGGTAACAACGCCTTCTTCGTGCAACTTGTTGGCAATCTCTAATATATTCATACCTTCTGTAAGTTGTACGGTAACAATATCGGAACGGTTATTGTTACTCTGCAAGAAGTTGATGATAGCCTCATAGTCTTTGTCGGTTTCTATCTCAAAATCACCTTTACGAAAATCCTCTTCGTTTGATGTGATATTTGCGTATGCTGTGAAATAGTCGGCTCTGTTGATAACGCCGTTTTCGGCAAGGATAGTAGCAATTTGGCTTATTGTCGGTTTTTCGGGAATGCTGATTTTGACTTTTGTCGGGTTTTTATCTCTGCCGATTGCAAGCATATCGTTGACACCGACCAAGACAACCTGTGCAAGTATAATCGCAACAAAAACAATCATACTCAACCATACCCATTTGAAAAGTCGCTTGTTGCGTTTAGCCTTGGATTTTTCAATCTTCTTGTCTTCTTTTTTCTGCTGTTTCAAGGCTTTTTTCGAATCACGCTCAATACGCTTTTTGGTATCGGAATCGGAATATGAATTTATCTCATTTGTCTTTTTTCTTTTGCGCAAAGGAGTACTGTCGGTACTGTATGAAGTTCTTGTACTCTCATCGGTACTGCTCGGCTCAAAATTAGCGTAATCATAGTCTTTCTCCATTACGCTTTTGTCAAAGTTTTTTTCAAACTCGTCCATTTTTTTGCGTCGAGTATTTTCTATTGAATCTTCGGAATAATTATTGTTGTTTATATCACTCATAATTATCCTCCTTTGATAGAATTGTGTCTTCAGATATATATTTATTAAAAGAATCGGTTACGATTGCATCTACTTTTTTATCGTTTTCATCGGTATCTATTGAAACTTCGATACTGTCGCTGTATGTCAAAGCAATTTTCTTGCCTTTAAAATCTGCAAAAAATCTGTCATAACAACCTTTACCAAAGCCGAGCCTATAGCCGTTTAAATCACAACAAAGCGACGGAGTTACGCAAACAAAGCCAGCGAAATTTTCAACTTTTTCGAGTCTGTCTTTCGGCTCACAAATAGAAAATTTTCCGTAGGCTAAATCGTCTTTTGAATTAATCTTATAGAAACTTAATGAAAAATCGTCGTTGACTTTCGGCACGGCAACTGTCTTTTTGTTAGCAAAAGCGGCATTGATAATCCCACTTGTATCAATTTCGAAATCGCGTGCGATATAGACTAAAACACCTTTGCTGTTTCTATATTCATCTGTAACAAGAAATCGGCTTTGAATTTCCAAATCTTTTTCTTTTTTTATTTTCTGCTCTAAAGAACTACGCTTTTCTTTATAAAATTTTCTTAAATAAGCCTTGTCCTTTTTTTCTTTACTACTCATAATAAATCAAACCTGCATAGCATCAAAGACTTTTTTTGCTACGCTTTCGGATTTCACTTTGCAAATAATTGCGTTAGCAAACTCAAAGGCACAGCCGGGACCTTTTGCTGTGATAAAATTGCCGTCTGCTACACATTTTTTGAAAGTCGGCTTTGCGCCGATAAGTTCTTTTTCGAAGCCGGGGTAACAGGTTACTTCCCTGTTTTTAAGCACGCCCATTCTGCCGAGCATTGAAGGGGCTGCACAAATAGCGCAGACTAAAAGCAATTTGTCTATGCAATAATTTATTGCTTTCTTTACTTGTTCGGGTTTATCGAGATTAGTAACTCCGGGCATACCTCCGGGCAAAATCACGCCCTCTATATCATCAAAAGATACTAAATCTTCTAAAAGCATATCGGACTTTACGGTAATATTGTGATTACCTGTGACATATTCGCCGTTTACACCGACTGTTTTAACATCAATACCTGCCCTACGCAATATATCTACGGTAGCGAGTGCTTCGATTTCTTCAAAGCCGTTTGCAAGAAAACAATAAAACATAATAACCTCTTAAAATGTGCTGTTTAATACTTCAAAAATCTTTTTGCTGATACATTCTATTGAAAGAATGCCGTTTTCGTCGCAACAATCAATAACTTTCCAATCTAACCTTTCTGCTGCAAGCAAAGCGGATTTGCGACAAGTCAATAGAAAGTCTACATCTTTCTCGTGAATATCTTTTTTATTTTCGTCGCCGTTATACCTGTTGCTCATCAATTTTTGAGAAATATCGGGATTGACATCCAAGTAAATTACAATATCGGGTTTTGGAATACCGAGTTTGTTGTACTCAAAATCGTACAGCCAGTCGATATAGTCTTTTTTGCTTTGTTCCTCTATCTTTGCCATTTGGTAGATTATGTTGGAAGTTGTATATCTGTCGGCAATTATGTAATCCTGATTTTCGTAATCAGACTTCCACGATTGCAGAAAAGATGCAACTCTGTCAACGGCATAAAAAGATGAAGCGATATAGGGGTTGACATCTTCGGCATTCTGGCCGAAATCCCCGTTTAGATACATTTTTACAAGTGACGACGACGGACTTTCATATACGGGGAAAGTCAGTTTTGTGACTTTTTTGCCCATATCTTTGAGTTTTTGACACAAAATTTCGGTTTGTGTTGCCTTACCGCAACCGTCAAGACCTTCGATAACGATAAACTTACTTGCCATATTTTTCCCTGACTTCTTTCGATTTTTTGCAGGACATTTTGCCTTCGGGACAAGCACCTCTCAAACAGGCGGGACCTGAATTTTTGAACAATATCGGTGCAACTTCTTTGCAAAGCATCAGCATTTGATGTGCAACTTCTCTTATCTCCCACTGGGCACGGTTGCAACAACGAAGTTCGAAAAAGTTATTTAGCGACCGAACATTGAATGTGCAGATAACTTTTGTTGTGCAGGCATTCGGCAAAATAAATCTTGCATCTTCGTTAGCCTTTTTGATAAACTCGGAACACTTTGCTTTATCAATATTTTTAAACTGTTCGATAATTTCGGTGTCGGAACCTTTTAATTCTTCAGAAGAATATTCGTTAATATATCCGACTACAAGGCTGTCACGGATTTCGGTATAAGCCTTTGACTCCTGCTTTATAACTTCGTTGTAGAGTTTCAGGGCTTTTTCGTTCTTTTCGATTTCGGGCGGGGTTACATATTCAAACTTGTTGCCGTCTACATATCTTTGCGACTGTTGGGAATAAGACGCTATTCTATGGCGGACAAGTTGATGCGAACAAGCACGGGAAATTCCCTCAATGCCGAAAGTAAAGGTAGCGTGTTCAACAGGGCTTGCGTGACCTATCTCGGTTAGCATATTGAGGAAACTCTCGGTTTTCTCTTCATCAAGACCGTTTTTAATATTTTCGATATCGGTTGCACTATAGCACAATTTCGCTGCCATAGCGACAGTTTGCTCCGGCATAGGTGTGTGTGCAAGTAAAGTAACTTTTACAGCCATAGGTATTCCCCTTTACAAAAAATTATACTTCTCATATTAACCAATGTATTATAACACAATCCATTATGATATTCAATAGAAAAAGAAGATAAATTATACTACATATTGATATATAAGTGTTTTTAACTCGTTATTATTCTAAAATGGAAATATCCGCAACAAAATGTTGCGGACTCATTCAAAATATTACGCCTGCTGCAAAGGCAACAAGTGACGCTACGATAGATACAACGATAAGCGGCAAATCAAAATATGATAGGAGCAAAGCAACCGCTGTGCCGATACTCGCCGCTATCGGTTTACCTGTTGAATAAAAAATAGCAGGGAATGTCATTGCTGTCAAAACAGCGTAAGGAAGATAGTACAAAACGCTTTTGATAAACCTTGATTTTATCTGCTTTCTGAAAAAGGTAAACGGCAACATTCTTATAAGATAAGTAACTACTGCCATTACCGCGATATATACTGCTATACTCATACTTCTTCCTCCTCGCTGATAGGAAATACCAAAGCACAGATTACGGAAGAAATCAAAGCGCAGATAATCACGGAAAATCCAGCCGATATGAATGTGCATACATAAGTTACGAACAAGGACAAAGCAAGTGCAAATAGTACAACAAATAATACACGGTAGTTTTTCTTTGCGGGTGGGACAATGATAGCAATAAACATAGCATAAAGCATCAGTCCCAAAGCATCGGTAACCTGTGCGGGCAAAAATTCACCTGCAACAGCACCAAGCAAAGTTCCCGACACCCAACCGACAAAAGAAACGGTAATAAGTCCGTACATATATCTTGCATTGATTTTTCCTTTTTGAGCAGAAGCAACAGCAAAAATCTCGTCGGTAATTCCAAATGATACTATAAGTCGCTGTGGAGTTTTGAAACTGCTATCTAATTTTTGTGACAAAGAAAAGCCCATAAGAGAATATCTTATATTTATGACAAGTTGACAAAATATCAGTTCTACTAAAGTTCCGCCCGCTACAATTACAGAGAGTCCCGCTACCTGACCTGCGGAAGTCAGATTTGCAGCAGATATCATCACAGCAGACAAAACAGAAAGTCCTGATTTCATCACAAGTATTCCCAAGCCGAAAGACACCGATAAATAGCCGAGCATTATCGGTATTCCGTCAACTAAAGCACGCGTAAAATTCTTCATAACATTACCTCACCTATTGAATTTATCACAAATTAAAAAAATAATCAAATTTTGTTGTGTTTTAGCGAAAAATATATTGAACATAAAAAACTTATATGATATAGTGATATTGGGTGATATTATGGATAGATATAATCTTGATAATTTCCTTGAAAAGAAAGAAGACGACCCTGTGGTCGATAATATTTTAGACGAAATAAAAAATGGGAAAACATACAACACTAATGAAGCAATCTCATCTTCTGATGATAATTTTGATGTTTTGGAAGATGATGTCCAAAAAAATGACAACAGTTTCAATCTGACAGATGACTTTTTTGATGAAACTGAAGAAGAAAGCAAAAAGATAAAATTACCTAAAAATAATGACGGTAATAAACGAAAGACAATCATTATAATCAGCCTTGTTATTGTGCTTATCATTATCGGCGTAATTGCTGTT
>JAZLJE010000216.1:0-4956 GCA_045617705.1 Ruminococcus sp. | reverse complement strand
CTTTCTATCGGAAAAGGACTTGATATGCCGTTTTGTTTGTTGATACTTATTCTTCTTGCTATCGGAATAATAATGATGTTCTCCGCAAGTTATCCGACAGCCTTTTACGAAGAGGGCGACAGTTACCACTATTTAAAACGCCAACTTATATTTGCGATTATCGGAATAGCGTTGATGATAGGTATTTCGTACCTCGATTATCACCACTTTCACCGCTTTGCGGGACTTATCCTTGCGGTGTCATATTTTGCACTTGTGCTTGTGTTGATACTACCCAGCCAAAACGGTGTAAAGCGTTGGATTGGTGTCGGCTCTTTCGGAATTCAGGCTTCCGAAATCAGTAAATTTGCTATCATACTTTTCCTTGCTCACATGGGCAGCCGATATTATGATAAAATGAATACCGTAAAATACGGCTTACTGCCGGGACTTGCGGTTTTTGCATCTACTGCTCTTTTGCTTATTTTGGAGCCTCATTACTCCTGTATAGTAATTATCGCTTTGCTTACCGTACTGATGCTTTTTGTGTCGGGTATTGATGTAAAGTGGATTTTTATCGGTGCCGGTTTATTCTTGGTTGCCGTACTGATACTATGGGCGACAGGGCTTTTGACCTACGCCATGGAACGAATGGAAGGTTGGGGGCAAGCCCTTGTATATACAACCGAAGATATGTGGCAGACTACATGGCAGACACGAAATTCTCTGTATGCAATAGGTTCAGGCGGACTTTTCGGTTTAGGTTTAGGACAGTCAAGGCAGAAGTATCTTTTCTTACCCGAACCGCAAAACGACTTTATCTTTGCCGTTGTATGCGAGGAACTCGGACTTGTCGGTGCTATCATAATTTTGCTGATATTTGCTTTACTCGTTTGGCGTGGTATCGTTATTTCATTGAGAGCAAAAGACAGATTTGGAAAACTTCTCGGCATTGGACTTGTGTCGCAGATTGGTTTGCAGGTAATTCTTAATATCCTCGTTATTACCGACTGGCTGCCAAATACCGGTATCAGTTTGCCGTTTTTCAGTTACGGCGGTAGTTCGCTGATTATGCTTTTGTTCCAGATGGGAATAGTCCTTTCGATTTCCCGTTCCGCAAATATAGAAAAAAGTTAGTTCGGAGATAGTTTATGAGAGTTTTACTTGCCGGAGGCGGTACAGCAGGTCATATTAACCCTGCACTTGCTATTGCTTCGTATATAAAAGAAAAAGAACCAAATACCGAATTTCTCTTTATCGGCAACAAAGGCGGTATGGAAGAAACCCTTGTCACAAAAGCGGGCTTTCCCATAAAAACCGTTGTGATAAGCGGATTTTACCGCGGATTTAAAGTAAGCGACATAGTACATAATGTCAAAACTGTAAATCGTTCTTTTATCTCAAAGCATAAAGCAAAAAATATTATAAAAGAATTCAAACCCGATATATGTATCGGTACGGGCGGTTATGTCAGCGGTCCTGTTTTACTTGCCGCAACCCGTATGGGAATACCGTCTGTAATCCACGAACAAAATGCTTTCCCCGGAATAACGAACAAAATGCTTGCAAAAGATGCAGATGTCGTTATGCTCGCCATAGAAGACGCAAAAAAACACTTCACACAGAAAGCAACTTTTGCCGTCACGGGAAATCCGATAAGACCGCAGATTTTAAAAGCCGACAGGGAGCAATCAAGAAAAGAACTAAATCTTGACGAAAGACCTGTTATCCTTTCTTTCGGTGGCTCTTTGGGCGCAGAATGCATAAACGACTCTATGGCAAAACTCCTTGCCCGTAGTGCCAAAGACGGAAAGTATCAGCATATTCACGCCTACGGTCAAAAAGCGACTTCCTTTCCCGACACGCTCAAAAGCCTCGGCTTTGATATAAATTCTTGTGATAACCTTGATATAAGACCGTTTATTGACGATATGCCAAGATGTATGGCAGCGTGTGATTTGGTAGTTTGCCGTGCAGGTGCGATTACTTTATCAGAAGTTCAGGCTATGGGAAAACCCTGCGTGCTAATTCCCTCGCCCTATGTCGCAGAAAATCATCAGTACCACAACGCTATGTCGATGGTAAATAAAAAAGCGGCATCCATTATAGAAGAAAAAGACTTAAACGGTGATGTCCTTTCAAAGGCGGTTGATGACCTCGTACTCGACAAAGCGGTGCTTTGTGAGTATTCGAAAAATGCCAAAAATATGGCTATCATTGATGCAAACGAAAGAATATATAAGATAATCAAAGATTTATTGAAAAAGTAAAGAACATTCACTTTTACCTTTTACAAAGCATAGAATACAAGCGGTGGGAGTATTCGATTTGTGAGAGGAGAGTATCGTATGTCAAAACTTGTTGTTGACGGCGGAAAAATACTGAAAGGTGAAGTAAAAGTTCAAGGTTCAAAAAATTCGACCTTGCCGATATTGGCGGCAACCCTTTTGTGCAAAGATGAATGTGTTTTGTATAATTGCCCTAATCTTACCGATGTAGAAGCATCTATACGGATACTTCGTTATCTTGGTTGCAAAGCAAAAAGAGACGGCGATACGCTGATAATAGATACAAGAAATGTCTCGCGGTGCGATATACCGAATGACTTAATGCACCGTATGCGTTCTTCGATAATTTTCCTCGGTGCTGTTACTGCACGCTGTAAATGTGCGAAAATGTCTTTCCCCGGCGGATGTGAGTTAGGCCCTCGTCCGATTGACCTGCATTTGTCGTCACTAAGGCAAATGGGGATTGATATAGCAGAAGAACACGGCGAGATTTTGTGCGACGCAGAATATGGCATAAAACCTGCGAAAATTGCCCTTGCCTTTCCGTCTGTCGGTGCAACGGAAAATATAATGATAGCATCAGTTTTAGCACAAGGAACAACGATAATAACCAACGCCGCAAGAGAGCCCGAAATAACCGACCTTGCCGATTTTCTAAACTCCTGCGGAGCAAAAATTTCCGGAGCCGGAGAAAGTACGATAATAATTGACGGGGTGGAGAAACTCCACGGCACTGCACATTCGATTATCCCCGACAGAATAGTAGCATCAACTTTGATGTCTTGTGCCGCCGTCACCCATTCAAAAATTACATTAGACGGTGTGATACAAAGCCACTTGCAGTCGGTTATTCCGATTTTTGAGCAAAGTGGTTGTGAGATAGCATATAAAGAAAATAAAATGACAATTTCGGCACCCCAAAGGCTAAAGGCACAAAGTTTGATAAGAACTATGCCTTATCCGGGTTTTCCTACCGACTCCCAAGCGGTGATTATGGCTATGGCGTGTGTGTCGGACGGCATTACGGTTTTTGTTGAGAATATTTTCGAAAGCCGATACAAGCATGTTTGCGAACTGTGTCGCCTTGGTGCTAATATAAAAGTCGAGGGCAAAGTCGCCGTAGTAGACGGCGTAAAACGCCTTTTGTGTGCCGATGTGAACGCCTACGATTTGAGAGGTGCAGCATCTTTGGTGATTGCCTGCCTTTGCGCAAAAGGTGAAAGCACAATCAGCGGTATCGAGTATCTTGAAAGAGGATATGAAGATTTCGAACTTGTGCTGTCGCAACTCGGCGCAGATGTGAAAAAAATTTAGAATTTTAAAAGGAGGGATTTGTGTGAATAACAGAATAGACTACGATGTTGAAAAGAGAGACTATACAGAAGAAGAAAAATCAAGCGGACTTTTCTCCGAAATAAAACGCAAATCCCAACAAAGACGAGAAAACTCAAACGCTTTATTAGAAGAGTTTTCCGATGATACAAACAGTTTCTATGTTGACGAAAGAAAAGAAAAGCGGATAGAAAGAAAGCAAGAAAAAGCCGAAAAGAAAATAGCGAAAAAGCAAGCACCGAAAAAGCCCCAGACACCTTTGCAGAGAAAAATCCGCAGGATAGTAAGTTGCTGTGTTATCGTTGCCGTTGTGCTTTGTGCTTGCGTTGTCCTTTCGCTGACCGTTTTGTTCAAGACCGAAAACTACGAGGTTATCGGAAACACCATGAGCAGCGAAAGCGAGGTTATTTCCGCCTGCCCGATTAATAAAGGCGAAAATATTTTCCTGTCTGCAAAAGGTTATGCCGAAAAAGAGATAAAAAAAGAATTTCCGTATATCGAGGATGTAAAAGTTTCTTTCAAAATCCCCGATACAATTACAATAAATATCACCGAGGCAGTTCCGTCCTATATTGTAAAAATCTCGGACAAGGAGTATTTTGTCGTAAGTTCAAAAGGACGCATACTCGAAAAGACAGAGGATATCTCAAAAATCGATTTACCGATATTCATAGGTCCGACAGCAAAGACAGCAGAAGTCGGAAGTTACATCGAATATGAAGACGATACTATAGTCGAGATTATTGAGAATATATCAACGATTTTCTCGGACAACGGTTATCAGGGAATTACCGAAATTGATGCGTCAAATCCTGCCGAACTGTCATTCACCTACGACAACAGAATAAAAGTGAAATTAGGTATGCCGGAAGATTTAAGTTACAAAATCCGTACGGCGATGACGATAATCACCGAAAAGATTGATGTAAACAAAACAAACAAAGTTGAGGGTGAACTTGATGTTTCCCGTTGCAACGAAACAAAGAAGTCTTATTTCAACGAAAAGCCCTTGCTCCAAATAAATTCACCCGAAGATAAAGACGATAAGGAAAAAGAAACTACAGAAGACGGCGACGAACTCTCGGAGAATGAAACAGAAGAGCAAAAAAGCCTGCCGGTTGAACAGTGGTATGTAGATTGATAAGAAATTTTTGAAAATTTCAAAAAAAAGTTGCAAAATCTTTTTGAATATGTTACTTTATATAGTAGAGGAGTATAAAATCTCCATACTGTGCGTTTTTCGCACAACCTTTCAAGGAGGAATTATTTATGGCTTTTGAATTAGAAAGAGAAGTTATTGATTATTTACCGGTAATTAAAGTAATCGGTGTCGGCGGTGGCGGTGGAAATGCCGTTA
>JAZLJE010000215.1:0-8685 GCA_045617705.1 Ruminococcus sp. | reverse complement strand
TAAAGGCTATGGCGTTTTGCCATAGCCTTTTTGCGTGTTCAAAAATAGTTATTTTACTTCGCAATTTTTCAAAGCATAGTCAAGCAGAATGTTTATAAGTTCATTTCGGGAGCGTCCGGTATCTTCCGCGAGTTTTTCAAGACCACACACGGTGTCATCTTTGATTCTGATAGAAAAAGTTTTGTATCCGTCCTCGCCTTTTAGTGTTTTTTTGCTGATAATAAGTTTTTCTTTCATATAATCACCCCAACTATATTATGTCTTGACATTTGTTATAAATATATGTTAGGATTTATAACATAAATAATAACCCAAATGTTTGTAGAAAAAATAACAAAATAGGGTTTTATTTTAATTAAATTTAGGAGGAAAGATTATGACAAAGAAAATTTTATCGGTAGTTTTATGTATCGTTATGGTGCTGTCAATTTTTACAATTATTCCGTTTGAATTTTCCGCACAGGAAACGGAAATTGCACAGTTGGGAACATCAAAGACTGCTGACGAAGCAATTAACTGGGTAAAAAGTAAAGTCGGCACTTCCGTAGGATATAATGACGGAAGCGGTCAGTATCAGTGTGTAGAATTAGTTCAGGAATACTACAGACAATTAGGCGTTAGTGCAGTTAGCGGTAACGGTTGCGATTATGCTTGGAATTCACTTCCGTCAGGCTGGACAAGAACTGCCGGTGGCACACCGAAAAAAGGAGATATTTTAGTATACACCGATGGTGGATATGGACATGTTGCAATTTACGAATCGGATTATTCTTTTTATCAGCAAAACTATAATTATCATCCTTATGTTGAACATTCTACTTTCAAGTATAACAACTATAGTATGATGCATGTTACATATTGGGGCTGTATTCATCCGAATTTTAGTAGTGGTGTTAATTATGCAGATTTAGGTACATCTTTTTATGCATATATAAAAAATCCTAATTCAGGTAAATATGTAACTGCCGAAAGTAGCGGAAATGTTGACATTAGAACAGATAGTGGTGAAAGTCAACGATGGTACTTTGAAAAATTAGGTTCCAGTAGTAGCGATAATGCGTATAGAATAACTAATATGGAAAACGGAAATTGCTTAGATGTTGATGGAGGCTCGGCAAAAAACAACGTAAATGTAAAGACGTATACCAGCAACGGCACAAATGCACAACGCTGGTACTTTATCAAAAGCGGAACAGGATATAAATTAGTACCAAAATGCGGTACCTCTTTTGCTTTGGATGTTGAAGGAGTAGGCGTTGATAATGGTACTAATATCCAAATATACACCCAACAAACAACCCCTGCACAGATTTTTGAACTTGTTGAAGCACCCAATTTTGTTCCTGTAAATTTAGGTGAAGATTTTTGTGCCAACATAATAAATGCTCCTTGCGGTAAATTGCTATCAGTCAATACAGATGTGGCAGATCATGTACAACTATACACAAGAGGAACAAATAATAATCAAGAATGGCAGTTTATCAAACAGCCTGATAATACATACAAAATAAAAAATATAGGCAATGGTAAATATCTATTAGTAAATACTTCATCAAAGGATAACGGAACAATAATAAAAACTTGGTCTGATGAAAATATAGAATCACAACGATTTTTTATCAGATACAATAATGTGGGATTTGGCATTGTTCCCAAAATTAACGTGAAGTCTGCTCTTGATTTGACAAACGGTTCTACCGATGATGGTACCCAAGTTCAGGAATATACGTGGAATGCCTCAAATGCTCAAACTTTTTCTATTGATTATACATCTTTGACACCAACAAAAACAATATCATATAATGGTCATAAATATGAGTATTATGACCAAGCAATGACTTGGAATCAAGCATATAGGGTGTGTGAGAAGAAAGGTGGTCATCTTGTAACCGTTTCATCAGAAGAAGAAAACAATCTTATATATGAACTGGCTTCTCAATATAACAAAGATTATTGCTGGTTAGGGTTAACTCATTTCGGGGGAAAATGGGATTGGATTGACAGTACAAAGTTGGAGTATACAAACTGGGCAAGCAGTGAACCGAACAATTCAGGTGGTGAAGAAAATTATGCTCAATATAGAGTATCTTCCTCCGCAAAAACTTGGAATGATGTTAGTATAACTTCTTCGTATCAAATGAGATGCGGATTTATATGTGAATATGATAAATCTACAGTAAACGCAGATAATTATACACCGACAAAAGCTTTTTCATACCTTGATAAAGAATATGAAATATATGATATAGGAGTAGATTGGCAAACCGCCGAAGAAATTTGTGAAAAGAAAGGTGGACATTTAGTAGTAATAGATGAAGAGATTGAAAACGCAATTCTTTCTGTTTACCTTTCTTATACAAACAAAAGCGAATATTGGATGGGCATTACCGACAACGAAAACGAAGGCATCTGGAAAACTTTTGATGGAAAATCACTTACATACACAAATTGGCGTGACGGCGATCCCTCTAACGATTTTAATGCAGAACAGTATGCTGTATTTTGTAAAGAAGATAATAAGTGGATAGACTTAAAAGGATTTAGCTTCCAATATAGAAGTGTTGGCTTTATCTGTGAATATGAACCTAAACCTTCCTGTATTATCGGTGACGCAGACGGCGACAAGAATGTTACTATCATAGATGCTACACTCGTTCAAAAATGGTTAGCAAGACTGGTTACCGACAATGAGATTGACCTTAACGCTGCCGATACAGACCATGATAAATATGTCACAATTTCAGATGCGACAAAAATACAAAAGTTCCTTGCAAATATTATTAAAGAACTATAATTCTAAATTGGAATAATTATAAAACTGCAACGACAAATCGTTGCAGTTTTTTCGTGGGTACTTATTGACATTAAGTATATATGTGGTATAATAACAAATGTTATATAACATTTGTTATGGAGTTGAGATTATGCCCCCACAAGTTAGAATTACAAAAGAAGATATCGTGAATGTGTCGCTCGATATCGTTCGGGAAAACGGCTTTTCTGCCCTTAATGCAAGAAATATCGCAAAAAAACTTTCTTGTTCCACCCAGCCGATATTTACAAATTTTAATTCTATTTCAGAAATAAAAGACGAAGTTATCATAAAGGCACAGGAGATATATTCCGGCTATGTGGATATCGAAAGCAAGAAGAAAATCTATCCTCTCTACAAGTCCTACGGAATGGCATATATCAACTTTGCACGAAATGAAAAGGAACTTTTCCGCTTGATTTTTATGGAACAACGGGACGAAAACAAAGATATTTATGTTGACTATGTTTCAAAGGTAACTCCGCTTATTAAAAATTCTTTGGGCATAAGCGAAGAAAACGCCAAAATGTTTCATACCGAAATGTGGTCTTGTGTTCACGGAATAGCCGTTATGCAGGTAACTTCATTTGCAAATATTGACGAAAAAACAGCAAGTATGATGTTGACCGATTTGTATTTGGGGCTGAAATCACGCTACACGGGAGATGACAGAAGTGTCGAAAATCGAACTACGGAATTTGACTAAAAAATATAAAGAAATCACTGCGGTGGATAACCTTACGCTTGATATAGAAGACGGCGAACTTTTTGCCCTTTTGGGAGTGAACGGTGCGGGAAAATCCACAACGATAAAAATGCTTTCAACCTTGACAAAGCCCGACAGCGGTGACGCGTTTATCGACTCAAAAAGCGTTGTAACAGAAAGTAATTATGCAAAAAGCGTTATATCCGTATCACCGCAGGAGAGTGCCGTTGCCGAAAATCTTACGGTAAAAGAAAACCTCGAACTTATGGCGTATGCACATAATATAACAAAACCGCAAGTTGATGAAAAAACAGCAGAACTTTTAGACAAATTCTCGCTTATTAAATACAAAGACAAAAGAGCAAAAACTCTTTCGGGCGGATACAGGCGCAGGCTTTCTATTGCAATGGCGCTGATAAATTCGCCGAAAGTCCTTTGCCTTGATGAGCCGACTTTGGGACTTGATGTTCTGTCCCGGGCGGATTTGTGGGATATAATCAGAGAGTTAAAGGGCAAAGTAACCGTCATTTTGACAACGCACTATATGGAAGAGGCAGAAAAACTTTCCGACAGAATTGGCGTTATGAAAGACGGAAAACTTATCATCTGCGATACTGCCGAAAACTTAAAATTGCAGACGGGCAAAGACAATTTCGAAGACGCGTTTATCGCCCTTGTAAAGGAGGGCGTAAAATGAGATTTCTTTACTTTTCGAAAAGGGTATTAAAAGAGATTATCCTTGACCCGATTTCCGTAATTTTCGGCTTGGGATTTCCGCTTGTTTTGCTGTTTTTGCTGTCGGCAATACAAAGCAATATCCCCGTAAGTATGTTTGAAATCGACAGGCTTACTCCCGGAATTGCGGTGTTCTCACTCTCGTTTATAACTCTTTTTTCCGCTTTGCTTGTATCAAAAGACCGAGGCTCTTTGTTTTTGCAAAGACTTTTTACAACCGAAATGAAACCGACTGATTTTATTTTCGGTTATACTCTGCCTCTAATTCCTCTGGCAATCTTGCAGATGACAGTATGCTTTGCTTTTGCCGTTGTTCTCGGACTCGAAATATCGCTCACAATATTGTTTTCGATTTTACTGTTAATTCCTTGTGCAATATTTTATATTTCGCTTGGCTTACTGTTCGGCTCGATATTGAGCGACAAAGCGGTCGGCGGAATTTGCGGAGCGTTGCTGACAAATCTTTCTGCGTGGCTGTCCGGTACTTGGTTTGATATGTCACTTGTCGGCGGTTGGTTTGAGAAACTTGCGAATGTACTGCCGTTCGTTCACGCTGTCGAACTCGGACGCTGTGCATTGAAATGCGATTTTGTATCAGCGTTACCGCATCTTTTGTGGGTGCTTTCGTATATGCTTGTGATTACGGTGATAGCAATAGCGGTATTCAAAAGAAAAATGAAACAATAAAAAAGGGCTGTCGTTTGACAGCCCTAAATTTATGTCTTTATCAGCCGAGTGGAGTTTAGTACACAGACGACACACATACCCGTATCGGCGAGTACCGCAAGCCACATCGGTGCAATTCCCAAAACAGCAAGTATGATAACAACCGCTTTAAGTAAAAGTGCAAGAATAAGGTTTATTTTCACCGTTTTCATAGTTTTTCTGCAAAGTTTAATTGCTTTCGGCAACGGGGAAAGGTCGCCGTTAGAAAGTATAATATCCGCGGTTTCTATTGCCGCTTCGCTTCCAAGTCCCATAGCAACTGCACAGTCGCTTTCTGCCATAACAGGAGCGTCGTTTATTCCGTCACCGACAAAACACAGGGGAGAAAAATCTTTTTTAAGGTCGCTGACCTTTTGCAATTTATCCTGTGGCAAAAGGGAATAGGAAAAGTCTTTGATATTAAGCGTTTTTGCAACTTCTTCTGCGTTGTCCTTTTTGTCACCCGTTAGCATAACGATTTTTTGAATACCGAGTTTTCTAAGACTCAATAATACCGATTTTGCTTCCTTTCTGATTTTGTCTGTTGTTTTTATTATCCCCGCAGTTTTGTTGTCAACGGTGAGTTTTATCTCGTTGTTGTCTGAAAAACACCTGATTTCACTTGTGCCGTAAATTGCGCTGACACCTTTTGACGCGATTTCTTTGTAATTTTCAAAAGTGAGCGGCTCGATTTTCTTTTCTTTCGCAAGTTCCTTTATGGCGATTGCAACGGGGTGAGTGGATTTTTCTTCAACCGAAGTCGCAAGTTTTATTATATCGTTTTCGCTGTAACTTCCGAACGCCTTGATGTCCGATATCACTATTTTGTTTTCGGTGAGCGTTCCCGTTTTGTCAAAGACAAAGGCTTTTGCATTTGCAAGAGTTTCGAGAAATTTTCCGCCCTTTATCAGTATTCCGTTTTTGCTCTGACTTCCGATTCCTGCAAAATAGGCAAGAGGAACAGAGATAACGATAGCACACGGACAGGCAGAAACAAGACACACCAAAGCACGATTTATCCACAGTATAAAGTCGCCGAAAATAAGCGGAGGTACAACAGCGATAACGAGTGCAAAAAGCATTACAACAGGGGTATAAATTTTTGCAAATCTTGTGATGAGTTTTTCACTTTCCGCCTTGTTCTTTTCGGAGTTTTCGACAAGTTCGACTATCTTGCTTGCCGTACTGTTTTCGTGCGTTTTGGTCGTCTTTGCGTAAAGGGTTGAGTCACCGTTTAGCATACCGCTTTGAAGGGTAGCACCTTTTTCACATTCGAGTGGCAAAGACTCGCCTGTTATCGCCGAAGTGTCAACAAAAGATTTGCCTTTTATAACAACACAGTCAAGCGGTATCACCGTATGCGGAGCAATCTCGATAAGAGTGCCGATTTTTACATCCTTTGCAGGCACGATTTTTGTTTTGAGATTATCCACTATTATAGTTGCCGTATCGGGGCGAATGTCAACAAGCGCTTTTATCCTGTCTTTCGATTTGTCAACTGCCTTGTCTTCAAGCAGTTCGCCGAGCGAAAAGAGTAAAGTAACTGCAGCAGCCTCAACAAATTCGCCTAAGACAACTGCTGCCAACACCGCAACGGTCATAAGCGTTGTTTCGTCGAGGTCGAGTTTTATCGCCGATTTTATTCCTTCGATAATGACTTCATATCCCGAAAGCAAAACGCAAAGCAGCGCGGGGAGCATTATAAGAATAGGGGAGATTTTCAGTATTTGAAGTACAACAGAAAGAACAAAAAGCACAGCAGAAACAATAAGCAAAGTCAGTTCAACTTTGCTTTTATTTCGTTCGTTTTTGCAACTGCCGTTTTCACATTTTGCAGTTGGTACAATTTTTGTTCTTTCGTTCATAAAGCCACCAATAATGATATAAATTTTGCTATACGCTAATAAGTCCCGTATATCCGAAAATTATTCCAAGCCCTGCCGAAAGTCCTATGATAATAATAGGGCTTAATTTTTTGTAAAGCAAGAGGAAAACAGATAGTAAAAACACAAAAAGCGAAAGGTAAAATTCTTTTGTAGAAAAAACAGCAACAGAAAATCCGTTAGCAAAGAATACTTCAATAGATATGGATACAAGGGTAGAAAGTATAAGTCCGACAACCGTAGATTTCAGTCCCATAAGGCAACCCGAAACGATAACGCTTTCTTTGTACTTGTTGTAAAATCTTGCGATAATCAGGATAAGCACAAAAGCGGGAAGAATAAGACCGAGAGTTGAGACCACAGCGCCGAAAAATCCCGCAACCTCACTGCCGACATAGGTGGAAATATTGACGGCAAATGCCCCCGGCGTACTCTCGCTTACTGCGATAAAGTCAACAAGTTCCTGTGTAGTCATCCAGCCGTTTTTTTCTACGGTTTCAAGGATGAAAGGAATCATCGCATAACCGCCGCCGAAAGTAAAAGCACCGATTTTCAAAAATTCAAGAAAAAGGAGTAAGTATGTCATAGCGTCTTACCCCGCTTTCTTGCTATGAGTGTTGCACAAAGTCCGACAACCGCACTCGACAGGATAATGACAAGCACATTTGTCGAGAAGAAAGTGACAAGCACAAACGACATAGCCATAATGATATAGGCAACAATGTTTTTAGGTGACTGCTTGAACATGGAAATAACAGCCTTAACGATAAGCGCAAGCACGCCCGCCCTTATTCCGAAAAAGGCGTATTTGATAATTTTCAGTTCTTCAAATTGTCGCAAAAATAAGGAAATAATAAAGATGATAACAAAAGACGGCAAAACCACTCCGACAGTCGCAAAAAACGCGCCGAAAAATCCCGCAACTTCATAGCCGATAAATGTTGCGGCACAGATAGCGATAGGGCCCGGTGTAGACTCGGAAATAGCGACAACATTGATAAGGTCACTTTCTTGTATCCACTTGTGTTTTTGAGCCGTTTCTCTTTCGATAATCGGTATCATTGCGTAGCCACCGCCAAAGGTGACAACGCCGATTTTCATAAAAGTCAGAAAAAGGCTGAAAAGAAGTTTGAGTTTCTTTTTCATATCAGTTTTGTTTCCTTACAATTTCATAGTCATCGCCCGACTTGAAGTAGTTGCAATCATCGGTAGATGAACGCAAAAAGCGTTCAAGGTCGTCTTCGTCGAGGTTGACCATACATTCATAACATTCGTATGTTTCGTTGTATACATAGTATGCACAGTATTCACATTTATTTGATGCCATAATTCCTCCGCTAAACGTAGTTTCTGTCTATTTGAATTACGGTAAAATAGTTGTCCCATTTTTCGCTTACAAGTTTTTGTACCGTTTCTCTAATTTCGTCGTCTGTCATCTTGACTTCAAAAGGTATCACAACATCAAAGATAAGGTTTGTATGAGTATTACCGGGGACAACACGAAAATCGTGGATAGTAACATCCTTGTGGATGTTTTTCATCAGTATTGCCGTTTCAGAGCGTAACTGTGTCACTCTTTCGTCGCCTAACTGTATCGGGTCCATGTGGATAGTCGCTTCACATCCGAGTTGAGTGTATAGGTCTCTTTCAATTTGGTCAATTTCGTCGTGTATGTCGTATATATCGTCTCTGCCGTCAACTTCGGCGTGGAGTGAGATAAACTGCCTGCCCGGACCGTAGTCGTGAACAACAAGGTCATGAATATCGTGGACTTTGTCGTAACTCATAACAATATCGTTGATTTTGTCAACAAATTCTTTGTCGGGAGTTGTACCGAGCAAAGG
>JAZLJE010000214.1:0-7635 GCA_045617705.1 Ruminococcus sp. | reverse complement strand
TACATACTCAATACTCCGTTTTGTCTTTTCTATGATAAATGCTTTAAAAAGATTGGTGCAAAAAATCCAAAACTTTTAGGACTTCGAAAAGCACTTGCTTTGCTTTGTTCCTATGTAGTAGTATTCGGTATTATTGCGTTTTTGATTGTCATATTAGTTCCGCAGATATCAAACAGCGTTACAATGCTTTCGAATAACTTACCCGCTTATGCCGAAAAAGTAAAAGCATTTTTAGATTCAACCGTAAATTTTGTTAAAGTAAGATTCGGTTATAATCTCTACGATGAAAAAACATACGAAAACCTCGTAAATATGATTACGGGAACTAATTCAACAGACTTTTTAAAAAATATCCTTTCAACTTTGTTCCCTTCAGTTCTTTCTACAGCAAAGAATGTTACAGTCAGTGTATACAACTGGATTATCGGCATTATCTTCTCAATTTATATGCTGATTGAAAAAGACAGATTGTTAAGACAGTCAAGACAGGTTATCTCTGCTTATATTCCTACAAGGGCAAACAAAAGAATTTTCAAATTCTGCACAGTTTGTAACACTAAATGCGGTAAGTTTATTATCGGTAAAATTATCGACTCTTTAATTATCGGAGTTATCTGCTTTATCGGACTAACCATATTCAAGTTTGATTATGCAATCATCATCAGCGTTGTTGTTGCTGTTACAAACCTAATTCCGTTTTTCGGACCTATTATCGGAGCAATTCCCTGTGCATTTTTGCTCTTGATTGTAAATCCGATTGAGTGCCTTTGGTTTATTGTTTTCATTATCGTTTTACAGCAGATTGACGGCAATATTATCGGACGGAAGATTTTGGGCGACTCTGTCGGTATTTCCGGCTTTTGGATTATGTTCTCCGTTATTTTGGGCGGTGGACTTTTCGGACTTCCGGGTATGCTTCTCGGTGTTCCGATTTTCGCAGTAATTTATACTCTTGTCGAAGAAGGCGTTATAATCAAATCAAGACAAAAGCGAATTGCCTCTGCAAAAATTAAGGCAAACGCAGATACGGAAATCGAAGTTATTGCCGAAAATGTTACGATAGAAATCGAGAATAAAGACGAAGATAAAAAAGACGAGAAAAATAAAAAATAATAATATTTTTATTATAAAATTTAGGAGGTATTTTTGATGTTATCAAAAAAAGTAATCAGCATTATTATGGTATTGACACTTATTCTTTCGATGCTTGTTTTGCCTTTGACGTATGCTTCTGCATATACAAGTGACACAGCAGGCACATCGCTTGACACAGGTACAGACTATAATCTTGCAACAAAAGTCCAAGATGGTAATATTCTTCACTGCTTCAACTGGAAAGCAAAAGATATTACTGCTCGCGCTGCAGAGATAGCCGCTGCCGGCTACTCAACAATCCAGATTTCACCTATGCAGCAAACAAAAGACACAACCAACGACGGTGCTTATGCAACCGACTGGTGGTCGTTCTATCAGCCGACCGCAATGAAAATCGGTAACGCCCTCGGTACACAGGCAGAAGTAAAAACTATGTGTGATACCTTGCACAAGTACGGTATCAAAGTTATCGCCGATGTAGTTACAAACCATTTCCAAAACTCTCAGAGTAAAGCCGATACTAATATGATAGATCCTACCTTGCGTTCGTATGCAAGATTTTCTACAATTATCGGTTCACCTTATCCTGCTTCGGATAAAACAAGAAAAGATCAGGTTCACATGAACTTGAATAACGGTGAATTGCCGGATGTTAAGACAGAGGATACAGGATACCAGCAACTTGTTATCAGTATGCTCAATTCTTATATTGACTGCGGTGTTGACGGCTTCCGTTTTGATGCTGCAAAACATATCGAAACTCCAGATGACGGAGCAGAAGCCTCACAGTATTGGCCGAATGTAACAAACGCAATCAAGAAAAAAGATGCAGATTCATTTATCTACGGCGAAATTCTTGCAAGCGCAGGTAAATTTAATATCACAAGTTATACAAAATATATCCATGTAACAGACTATGCTTACGGTGGTACAGTAAGAAGTGCGATAAAATCAGGTTCTGCTTCAAGTTTGTCAAATTACGGATATTCAGGCTCAAAGAAGACAGATAACGTTCTTTGGGTTGAGTCACACGATAACTTCTGCGATACAACTTCTACATCAATGACAAAGGCACAACAAATTGTCGGTTGGTCTATTGTCGGCTCTCGTAAGGATGCACCGGGACTTTACCTTGTAAGACCGAAATGTGAGAAACTTGACAGTGCAGGCTTTATCAAATATGACGAACTTATGGGTGCTGCAGGTTCTGCTGTTACTTGGAAAGACCCGACAGTTACAGCAGTAAACCAGTTTAAAAACTACTTTGTCGGCCAGTCCGAAACAGACTATACAAACTCCAACTTGTTCTTTGTACAGCGTGGCACAACAGGTATGGTAATTGCTAATACAAAATGCACTTCTGCTTCTGTAAGCCAGACTTGCTCTATGTCAAACGGTACATATACCGACCAGGTATCGGGCAATAAGTTTACTGTATCCGGTGGCAAGATTACAGGTAATGTCGGCTCAACAGGTGTTGCTGTTATCTACAACCCGACAACTGCAATTCCTACTGCTACCGTAAAACTCGATTCAACAGTGCTTTCTGCTGACACAATGAACAGATACACTGCTTCAACTGCAAAACTCAATATCACTTTGAAGAATGCAACTTCAGGCGTTGTTAAGATTTCAAATCTTCCTGAACATTCATTCACCGGCACAAGCACTACTGTTACATTAAACAGCACTATTCCTTACGGAAAGTCCATTGATGTTACCGTAACTGCAAAGAACGGCTCAAAATCAACTTCAGTTAAGTATAATATTTTGAAGAAAGACGCAAAAGAAACAAAGCGTGTTTACTTTGACAATTCCGAGACAGATTGGCCTGCTGTATATGTATTCTGTAAGACAGGCGAGGCTGCTTCCACAAAGACCGCAGCATACCCCGGCTATGCAATGAAGCCTGTCAGCGGTACACCTGATTTGTACTACTACGATGTTCCCGCAGGAACAAATTATGTTAAGTTCAACGAAGGTCACGGAAACTGCCTTGGACATACACCGACACAGAAGAATCCTGATGGCAGTACCTGTGGCGGTTACTGCGGAAGAACATTGCCGCCTACAGTTATCAATTATGGTCCTGCAAACATTCCTTCTAACCGTGAAAGCGGTGGCTATAAACTCGAAGGTCAAATGATTTGCAAAGACCTCGTATGGAGAGATTACGGTACTTATGCAGTTGCAACATTAAAATCTTCCGATGTTACTTTCAGCGGTGAACCCACAACCGAGCCTTCATCATCCGAAACCACTCCGACAAAACCTGCCGGAAAACTTTACAGAGGTGACAGTGACCTCGATACAAAAGTCACAATTATCGATGCTACACATATTCAGCGTTATCTTGCCGAGGTTGAAAAATTCTCACCCGACCAGATGAGAACATCCGATGTCGACGGTGACGGTGTCACTATTATCGATGCTACACTTATCCAGCGTTTCCTTGCAGATGTTGGTGGCAATCCGTACAAAATCGGCGAACTTCTTGACGAGGAACCGACTACCGAACCTACAACAGAACCTACAACCGAGCCGACTACAGAGCCATTGCCTACTACAACAAAAATCACATTAAATAACCCCGATTGCTTTGTAGGAGCAAATATTTATATCTACGCTTTCAACGAAGCAGGTGGAGAAATTGCCGCTTGGCCGGGCGTTCCTATGAATAAAGAAGGCAGTAAATATACTTATGAACTCGATAATGAGTTTACAAATGTAATCTTTGTCGGTGTTTACAGTATGTCCGGCGGTAGTCCAAATGTAATCAAGTCCGATACATACTCTGTATCTTCTACCGCGTATACTATCCCGACTGTTACGATTAACTCATACGAAAACTGGGGAACTTGCTATATCCACTTCTGGAATATGGCAGGCGATGCTACTGTATGGCCTGGTGTAAAAATGTCCGGCTCATCCGGTAACTATTATTTCAAGGTACCGAAAAATGTTTATACAAAGTATAAACTCAACGACAACGGCTCACACGAGTCAGGCGAAATGGATGTTCCGCAATAAATTTTCAACATAGTAAAAGCCTTAACCGAAAATATCGGTTAAGGCTTTTTCCTTTTTATGAATCTTAATATAAGTACAAGGTCTATTGTGTCTATTCGTCCGTCTTTGTTCATATCGGCGGAGTAAGTGTAAACTCCGTTGAATGTTGTAATACCCAAAATATAATCAGCAAGCGTATCTCTGTCTTTTGTGTTGCAATTTCCTTCTCCGGTGATGTCACCGTTTACTGAAAGTTCGTATTCAAGCCTTTCGCTTTCACTTTCAACAACGGCGGTCATCGCAGTTCCTACATTATTTGAGCCGCCGAGTTTTTCACCATTCGTTTTATATACATTGACTCTGTATCCGTTTAAATTAAAATTCTTTTTGAACTTTGAAAAAGATGTTGATGCGGGAATATCTCTTATCTGCATTTTATCATTATCAACAGTATATTCTGTCCTAAAATAACTCTCATTATTTGGACTTATGTTGCTTTCTGAAATTTCTTTTTCAATTTCGAAATTGCTTTTCGGTATGATGTATACAGAATAATTACAAAGAGCAAACACTTTGTCGCTGTATGTTCTTATTTGCTTTGCGTTTAAGTTATAAGTGCATTCAATATTTCCGTCAGATAGAGAATAACCGCATATTTTCCCACTTGCCGGGGTATAGAAAATATTACCGATTTTGCCGACACTTGGGTGTGTGCTTTCAAAGCCACTTGAACAGATATATTCAAATGAATTATAGATATTACCGTGGGCATCAATCAAAATATTACTGTCGGCAAAGTCAATAGGAGAGGGGATAGAAGTTAGAACGCAATCAAAGTTGTTATAGGATTTTTTGTATATATCGGTTTCGGATATTATATACAAATTTTCGTTGTTGTCCGAAATAATTCCCGAAACCGTATTTTGATAGTAGTATTTATCAAGAAGTTTACCTCTTTTTGAGTATTCGAGGATATAATGCTTGTTTTCACCGTCAACGAGGAATACAGAACCGTTACACACAGTAAAAGAATTTCTGTTTGGAATAGGCGGAACATTTATTACAATAGAAGTTAATAAATCATTTTTAATACCATAGAAATATATGTATTGACAGTTGTTTCTGTTGTCTTTGCATAATATTGAGAGGTTGCCGTTTATCAGTATGTATTCGTCAATGTTTCGTTCACAGGTTAATGTGATATTATCATTAGTAGGGCAGAGCCGATTTATAAGTAAATTGTCACCTTGATACCCGCAAAGATAAATTTGATTGTTGTCTTCAATCAGTTTGATATCTTCATAACCTTTTAGATTGTTGCAGTTGTAGTATTCAAGGGAAGAAGTTTCAAGGCAAAAAGCCGAAGAGAGAATGCAAATAACCATTACAATACACAATATGCGCTTCAAGCATCCACCTCCTGAAATTTTACTCATGTATATAATACACGATTATTTTTCAAATTTCAGCAAATAGTGATAAAATGCCACATATTTTTTATTTTTGCAGATTTAGTCGGACTTTTTGTGAAGTGCAAATTCAAAATTGCGAAGCAATTTCCCGAAATTTTCAATTATCAAGTTTCAATTTGAAGTGCTTTGCACTTCGGTAAACCATCTGTTTTCCTCCAAATAAATATACTTTTCCTTTGAATGTATGCGACAGGTGTATCGAATTCCAGCGCCGCCTGCTTTGAGCGAAGCAGCGTAGCGGATATCGGTAACTTTGTCAATATCAAAAGTCCTGCCGTCATCCCAGTTGATTTTCAAAGGCAGAATGTTTCCGTCTTGGTCAAACAAAGCGGTAACGGATATATATTTTTTCATTTAATCACTTCCGTTTTAATATAAAAAGTTTTCAGAAATATCCGACAGGGTGGGCAATATGTTCTTCTTTCGGAGAAAAACCCGAAAGAGAGGTATCAAACATAAGTTTTGCAGGACGCACACAAAAAGTGCCGAAACGGTATTTCAGTACATCAAGCGTGTTATCAAGACTTTGCAGTTTCATTCTGTTTTCTTCGTTGTCGAAAATAGAAATCTGTTGTGCATCATTTGCATTTTTGAAGTCCGTAACGACAACTCCTAAACTGCGCACATTCTTTTGGAAATCCCAGTTTTCGTAAAAAAGTTTCATAGATGCGTTGTAAACATCTTTTGTAATATCCGTGTGCCTTAAAAGTTTTGTTTGTCTTGTAATGGTGAACAAATCAGTATCGCGAATGCTGATACCTACTTCTTTTGCAACAAATCCCTGCTCTCTCATCCTGCGACAAACAGAGTCACAAAGTATCATAAATATGATTTTTGCATCTTCATAGTTTTCGAGGTCGCGAACAACAGTAGTAGAGTTGCCGATTGATTTTACCGAGCGACACTCGTCACTTTTGAGAACAGGCGAGTTTTCATATCCGTTTGAAAAAGCATAGAGCATATCGCCCCATTTACCGAAATTACGGTGCAAAAGTTCAAGTGGAAAGTTCGCAATATCCCCGATTGTTTTGATGCCGAGAGTCTTGAGTTTCCTGTTTGTTGCAGGACCTACATATAGCAGGTCGGACGCAGGAAGTTTCCATGCGATATCTTTAAAGTTTTCCTTGGAAATAACGGTAACGGCATCGGGCTTTTTATAGTCGCTGCCCAGTTTTGAAAAAATCTTGTTGAAACTTACGCCGATACTGACGGTAATCCCGAGTTCCTCTTTTACTCGATATCGTATTTCTTCTGCAATATCGTAACCGCTTTTGTAGTGTAGCATACTGCCCGTGACATCAAGCCAGCATTCGTCAAGTCCGAAAGGCTCGATTTTGTCTGTATAGTCCGAGTAAATTCTTCTGCACATTTTCGAAAAACGCAGATAACGGTCATAGTGGGGAGGAACAACTATAAGTTCGGGACATTTTTCTTTCGCCTGCCATATAGCCTCGCCGGTTTTTATATTAAATTTTTTTGCGTGTTGGTTTTTGGTAAGGATAATGCCGTGTCTTTTGTCGGCATCGCCGCCTACTGCAACAGGTTTATCGCGGATTTCGGGGTTATAAAGGCACTCGACACTTGCAAAAAAACTGTTGCAATCAGAATGTAAAATTGTTCTCATAATTCGACCTTATGTTCGTGTTGATATAATAATAGCACATCTGTTCGAATATGTCAAGCAAAAAAAGACAGATACCAAAATTGATATCTGCCTTAATTTTTATAGTAATATCAGCGTAAATATTTTTCCATATCGTCTGTAATTCTTTCGGTGATTTGAACAGCGTCGTTTTTGTCTTTTCCTACAGCAGTGATATAGAGTTTGATTTTCGGCTCTGTACCCGACGGACGAATGATAACACCGTGATTATTTTCAAGTGAGAAAGAAAGCACATCGGATTTAGGGAGATTGATGGTTTCTTCGTTTTCAGTAACAAGGTCTTTAGATATACTCTGCATATAGTCACAAGAAGCAAGTACCTTGTAACCCGAAATTTCTTTCGGTGAATCAGTACGTAGACTGTTCATGATATCCTGCATTTTCTGCATACCGGAA
>JAZLJE010000213.1:0-12211 GCA_045617705.1 Ruminococcus sp. | reverse complement strand
GTAGTACAGTTTACAGGTTCAGAAAGCACAGAAAAAGGTCTGAAACTTAACTGGGCAGAGTACACAGATGTAGTAACAGAATCAAGTGCAGCAAGTTATGTAATCTATGTCAAGAACGGTACAAAATGGACATGGCTTGCACAGACATCTGATCTGACATACACATATACAAAAGCACAACCCGGTGTAAAATACACGTTCTCAATTCGTGCATACAATGCAAACAACGAATCGATTACTGACTACAACCCAGGTTTCGATGCTACATACGAAAAATAAACTCCATATAACAGCGTTCATTAATTTGAACTAATAAGGGTAACCCCTCCTTTTCGGAGGGGTTACTTGATTTTGTGTCGAAAATGTGATAAATTATTGTTGTACTTTTAATAGTAGGTGAGATTATGAAATATGATGTTGTTATCATCGGAGCAGGTCCGGGAGGTATTTTTTCGGCTTATGAATTAGTAAAAAGCGGAAAAGATATTTCTATCGCTATGATAGAAGCCGGAAATCCTCTTGAAAAAAGAAAATGCCCGATTGACGGCAAAAAGATAAAAAGTTGTATGAACTGCGAAACCTGTGCGATTATGAACGGATTTGGCGGAGCGGGTGCTTTTTCTGACGGAAAGTATAATATAACAAACCAGTTCGGCGGTACTCTGCACGAATTTATCGGCAAAGAAACTGCCCTCGACCTGATGAACTATGTCGACAAAATCAATATGGAAAACGGTGGCGAGGGAACAAAACTCTACACAACTGCCAACAGCGAGATAAAAACTCTTTGTCTGCAAAACAGTCTGCACCTTCTTGATGCATCTGTAAGGCATCTCGGCACGGATAAAAACTATGATGTTCTGACAAACCTCTACAACTTATTAAAAGACAAGGTTGACTTTTTCTTCAATGAGCCTGTCGAAACTATAGACAAAAAAGGCGTGACTTATTTTGTCACAACCAAAAAGAGAGTTATCGAGGGTGACAGATGTATTGTTTCTGTCGGCAGAAGCGGTAGCAAGTGGATAGAAAAAGTCTGCAAGAAACTCGGTGTTAAAACACTCTCAAACCGCGTTGATATCGGGGTCAGGGTTGAACTTCCCGCAGTAATTTACAAGCACCTGACAGACCAACTTTACGAAAGCAAAATTGTCTATGTTACAGAAAAGTATAACGATAAAATCCGCACATTCTGTATGAATCCCTACGGCTCGGTTGTAACAGAAAATACAAACGGTATTGTCACAGTAAACGGTCACAGTTTCGAGGATAAATCAAAGCATACCGAGAATACTAACTTTGCTCTTTTGGTGTCAAAGCATTTCACAGAGCCGTTTAACGACAGCAACGCCTATGCCGAAAGTATCGCAAAACTTTCCAATATGCTCGGTGGCGGGGTTATTGTTCAGCGTTTCGGCGACCTAATCCGAGGTAGACGAAGCACCGAAAATCGAATTGAGGAAAGTTTCATCACGCCTACTCTTTCGGCAACACCCGGCGACTTGAGCCTTGTAATGCCAAAGCGTATTTTGGATGCAATTATTGAGATGATTTACGCTCTTGATAAAATCGCTCCCGGTACAGCGAACGACGATACTCTGCTTTACGGCGTTGAAGTCAAGTTCTACAATATGCAGGTCGATATTGACGAAAATCTGCAAACATCTCTTGACGGGCTTTATGTTATCGGTGATTGCAGCGGAATTACTCATTCGCTGTCCCACGCTTCCGCAAGCGGTGTTTATGTCGCAAGAAAAATATTAGAAGAATTTTAAAAAATGCATATAAAAAACACCATCCGTTGGATGGTGTTTTTTTGATAAATTTATTTATTGAAGAATGCCGTATTTGTATTTTAGTGTCAAAATCTTTAGAACGCTGTTTTCAAGTTGAGATTGTTTAATCTCGCCATTTTCAATTGCGTTCCATACTGCGGTGAAGGCTTCATCGAGGTCGTCGGGCATCAAAATCATATCTGCGCCTGCTTTAAGTGACCTTACAACAACATCTTTTGTGCCGTAGGCATCGGTGATGGATTTCATCTGCATATTGTCGGTTATAACGATTTTATCATATTTGAGAGAATCTCTGATAAAGCCGTTTATAACTTTTTCCGACATAGAAGCAGGGCAGGTGGCATCGACATCTTTGATGACAACATTACCGACAAGGATGATTTCTGCGCCGGCGTTTATGCCTGCTTTAAACTGGGGAAGTTCCTGATTAACCAGTTCTTCTTTGGTCTTTGTAACATAAGGATATTTCTGCCCTTCTGCCTGAGTTGCTTCACCTGTGCCGATAAAGTGCTTTAATGCAGGGATAACTCCGCCTTCTTTAAAGCCTTTAACTGCTTCGGGGATGAGGGTTTCTGCTTCTTTGAAGTCATCTGAATATGCTCTTTCGCCGATTAACTTGCTGTTTTTGTTGGAATATACATCTGCAACGGGGGCAAAATTCAGGTTAAAGCCGAATTTTTTGATATCGGTTGCAATAGTTTTTGCATTTTTCTTTGCAGTTTCTGCGCCGTCTTTGCGGTAGGAGTACATACTGTTGAACTTTGTTGTACCGAGTTTATCGGCGCAAGGTGAAACAGTACCGCCCTCTTCGCTTACTGCGATAAACATTTTTGTTTTGGCGTAAGACTGGGAATTTTTAATAAGTTCTGTAGTCTGTTCGGCGTTTTCGAGATTTTTTGCCGAGTAGAGGATACCGCCGACATTGTATTTTGATAATGCTTCTTTTGTCATATCGCCTGCTTCGGTAACGGTATCAACACCCGTGAGCAGTTCGGGATTAACGATGAAAAGTTGAGAAATCTTTTCTGTTTCCGTCATAGAAGCCATATATTTCTTTGCAAGTTCTTGGTATTTTATATCTTCATTTTCTGTCGGTGCTTCAGTAGTTGCTTGAGTTTGTGTTGGGATATTCCATGTCGGAATGTCCGGTTTTGTAGCAGGAATATTTGTTTTAGGTTTAGCAAAAATAAAACGGTATATTACAAAGGAACAACCTGCAACGACGATGAAAACAAGTACGAGTAGGAGAATTTTCACCGCAACAGACGACGAACCTTTCTTTGCGTGTTTATTATCTGACATTATATCACCCATTTCCAAAATATATACTTTGATTTTACCACAATATATAGTATTGTCAACAACAAAATACTACAAAAAACAGACGAAACAAATAAATTTGTCCCGTCTGTTTTTGAGTGTTAAGTGTTAAGTTTTAAGATTTAAGTTTTTAGAACGGGTTTCGCGACTCGCTCTTATGCTTACTCTTCCATTTGCTTACCCAAGAACGCAGCGGCTGATTGGGCGAGTTTTTGCTCGGTGTCGGTGGGAATTTTTATTGAGTCGCCTTTGAGCATAACTACAGCACCGGTTACATCACCCGATGCGATAATCGGATAGATAACCGCGGCGGCTCTCTGTACTCCCTCGACAGGCTCAACATCGTCAACCGAGTTTGTGTGAGCGCTGTAACTGCGCCTGTTTTCCATATAGCCTTCCAAAAGCGAAGTTACCCTTCGTTCAAGGTACTCTCGCTTCGGTACACCCGATGCCGCGATAACATGGTCGCGGTCACAAATAATTGTCGGCATTGAACTGATGCGATACAAAACATCTGCATATTGCATGGCAAAAGTGCCGAGTTCTCCGACAGGAGAATATTTTTTGAAGATAACTTCACCGTCGGTAGCGGTGTAAATTTCGAGCGGGTCGCCCTCGCGAATACGCAGAGTTCTGCGGATTTCCTTTGGAATTACCACTCTTCCTAAATCGTCTATTCTACGAACTATTCCTGTTGCTTTCATTGATATTTTAGTCCTTCCGATACATATTTTGATATTTTTTTGCAAAGAGTTTGCCTTAATATTGTTTGACACCCAAGTCAAAATATGTAATGGAAATTTTTAATATTAATTTTTATTTATGTGGTATGTTTATAAATACTCTGATTGACTTATCTTTTTCTTTACATTTGTTTATAACAAATTTTGTGCCTTTTGATTTTCCGTCCCAAAATGCAAGAACAGTATCTGCCTAATCAATAATTTCGAAAAGGCAGTTGCTTTTACCGTTGCAATTTATAATTCCACTATTTTTGTTTCAATTTCATTATTGCCGATGAAACAGACGGAGTATTTGTATTCGTCCGATAAGTCGATTTCGAAAAAGCGGTATTTTGCAACATATAGTATTTAGCAAGCACTTGACATTATAACGGTATACCGATATAATAATATTAAAGAAGAAGAATATACTAACATAAAAGGAGGCAGAGTATGAGCATTGACGAACTTATTAAAAGCAAAAATTTGACAAAATACCGATTATCGAAAAATGCCGACATTCCTTATGCTACGCTTTCGGATATTTGCTCGAACAAAACCGATTTGTTAAAGTGCAGTTGTGAAACAGTATACCGCTTGGCAAAAGAATTAAATGTTACTATGGAAGAAATTATTGCACCTTATCTTGAAAAACGCCCTGCCTTTGAATTATTTAAAAGCAATGTATGTCATCGGCTTAAAAACTTGGGCGATATAGATTTTCTGATAGAGGAATTAGAAAACAATAATATATCCTTATATTACGAAAAAAAGTGGTATCCGGAATGCTTTTATCTGCTTGCTATGGTGGATTATATCAGTCGCGTAAACGATGTTCCGCTTTGTGAAAATTATAAAGAAATCCGCAAGCAAAAACTTAAAACAGTGCTTTATCCGTCAAGCATTTTATCTTTTTACAAAGTGACAAAAAATGAGCAGATTAAAACCGATGCCGTAAAGAACGCTATCCCGGAATTTATGCGGTTTAATATTGTGGAAAGCGAGATAAGAAATGTCAACTGAAACTTTTAACAAAGACAATTTAGATAATGTTTTAAAAGAACTTGCCAAAGAGTATAAAAAACTCAGTGGCAAAAATATGCCTGCCGAAATCATTTTAATCGGCGGAGCAGCCGTAATAGAAAACTATGGATTTCGCGATATGACCACGGATATTGATGCGGTTATTTCTGCATCTTCTGCTATGAAAGAAGCAGTAAACCGTGTTGGTGACCGATTAAGACTGCCAAACGGGTGGCTGAATGACGATTTCAAGAAAACTGATTCTTACTCTGTGTATATAAGCGAGGTATCGGTGTTTTATAAATCTTTTTACGGTGTTTTAAATGTTCGCACGGTTTCGGCTGAATATTTGATTGCCATGAAATTAAAAGCAGGTCGAAAATATAAAAATGATTTATCTGATGTTGTCGGCATTCTTTTTGAACATAAAAACAAGGGTAATGAAATTACTGCTGAACAAATTGACAAAGCAATTACAAAACTTTATTGCTCGTGGGATACCATGCCAAAAGACAGCATAACATTTATAGACGATTTATTGCAAAACGGAGATTATGAAGCAGTATATAACGAGATTCGTGCCGGCGAAAAACAGGCAAAGGAAATGCTTACACAATTTGAAGAAGAATATCCGAAAGTGGCAAACACCGAAAATGTTAATGCCATTTTGAAAACGCTGAAAGCAAAGAAAAAGAATAATAAATAGTTTTACAACATAAAAAGGAGAATAAACAATGCCGTCCGAAACCAATCGGGCGGCATCTTTATTACTATTACAATTTACAATTCCACTGTTTTTGTTTTAATTTCATTATTGCCGATGAAACAGACGGAGTATTTGTATTCGTCCGATAAGTTGATTTCAAAAAAGCGGTAATCGTTGTTGTCAAGATTTTGGCGGACGGAGATTTCTTTATCATTTATGATAACAGAGAAATCGGAAAGCGGGAGTTTCATCCCCAGTCCCGTAATTTTTAAGAAACTTTCTTTGAGAGTCCAAAGCCTGAAAAAAGCGTCTTTTTGTTTTTCTTTGCCCCTTTGTGACAAAATATAGTCGTATTCTTCATTGTGGAAAAATCTTTTTGCGATTTTGTCGTCAATGTCTTTGACTTTTTCAACATCACAGCCGATTTCATTTTCCGATACAGCGCACATTACCTTTGTACCGCTGTGGGAAAGGTTGAACTTTACTTTGCAGTTTTCGATATACGGCTTGCCGTTTTGTGAAAGGAGTATATCCTTGTCGGAAAAGTTACATCCTATATCTTTTAGTGCGAGATTTAACAGCACTCCCGCACCGAGAGAAAGGATTTTGTCCTTTTGAAAACGCAGTTTACTAACCTTTTCCTGTCGTGCTTTTGAAACAGTAGGCAAAAGGTTTGAAAAGATTTTTTCATCATTTAGTTTTGATACATCGGCGATATATATTTTTACCATAATTACTCCAAAAATTTTCTGTGTTCATTGTACCAAACGAAATGAAAAATTGCAACAAAAAAGCCTGTCGATTACTCGACAGGCTTTAATATTAAAAGTATTGGGTTATCAAACAACACCCTGTGCCATCATAGCGTCGGCAACTTTCTCAAAGCCGGCAATGTTAGCACCTTTTACAAGGTCATATGTGCCGAAATACTTGAGAGAAGCGTCCATAGCAGCCTTGTGGATATTAACCATAATAGCGTGGAGTTGTTCATAAACATCTTCGTGCTGGAATACAGTGTGGCCAGCATTCTGTCCCATCTCGATACAAGAACAAGCAACGCCGCCTGCGTTTGCAGCCTTAGCGGGACCGACGATAACGCCGTTATCCTGTAAGTAAGCAAGAGCCTCGTTAGTTGTAGGCATATTAGCACCTTCACAAACGAATTTACAGCCGGACTCAACGATAGTTTTTGCGTCTTCGAGGTGGATTTCATTCTGCAAAGCAGAGGGGATGTAGAGGTCGGGTTTGCAGTCTGTGTCTTTGGAAACATTCCAAGCCTTTTTGCCGGGGAAGAACTTGGCATTCGGGAATTTCTCTGCATAAGGAGCACAGATGTTTTTACCTGAAGAACGGAGTTCAAGCATATATGCGATTTTCTCATCTGTTGAGATACCGTCGGGGTCGTAGATATATCCGTCAGGACCGGAGATGGTTACGCACTTTGCACCAAGACGCTGTAACTGCCATGCAGTACCCCAAGCAACGTTACCAAAACCGGAGATAGCAACAGTCTTGCCCTTGAGGTCTTCGCCGTTTGCTTTGAGCATTTCTTCAGCAAACCAAACAACACCGAAGCCTGTAGCCTCTGTTCTGCCCAAAAGACCGCCGTAGGGGATGTCCTTACCTGTGAGAACGCCCTGATAAAGACCTGTGATTTTCTTATACTGACCAAACATATAGCCGATTTCTCTTGCACCAACACCGAGGTCGCCTGCGGGAACGTCGGTTTCGGGACCGATATGTCTGTAAAGTTCTGTGATAAATGACTGGCAAAATCTCATAATTTCGCCGTCAGACTTGCCGTTGGGGTCGAAGTCTGCACCGCCCTTACCGCCGCCGATAGGAAGACCTGTAAGAGAATTCTTGAAAATCTGTTCAAAACCAAGGAACTTGATGATGCCCGGATATACATTCGGAGCAAATCTCAAACCGCCCTTGTACGGTCCGATAGCACTGTTGAACTGATATCTGTAACCTCTGTTTACCTGTACCTGTCCGTTGTCGTCAACCCACGGAACTCTGAAACTGATACCTCTTTCAGGCTCGCAGAGTCTTTCCAGCAATGCTGCTTTTTTGTACTTTTCTTCGTTTTGCTCGATTACGGGACGCAAAGAAGTGAGAACTTCTTCAACTGTCTGCAAAAATTCAGGCTCGTTTGCGTTTTTTTCCTTAACCTTTGCCAAAACTTCATCAACGTATGACATAATATTTCCTCCTAAAATATAGAGTAACTAAGATTTTCCCGAAAAAAGAAAAATCTCGCATAATGGCATTATACTATGTATAAATGCCGTTTGCAAGATTTCTCGTAAAATTTTCAAAAAAATCTAAAAAATACCGTTTATAGTGCGGAAAAATTAAATATTTTGCAACAAAGCAAAAGGCTTATTGCATTTTGAGATACTCGTCGATACCTTTTGCTGCCTTTTTTCCTGCGCCCATAGCAAGGATAACCGTAGCGGCTCCTGTGACTGCATCACCGCCTGCAAAGACACCTTTTTTTGATGTTTGTCCGTTTTCTTCGTTAATTACGATACAACCCCGTTTGTCAATTTCCAAATCATTTACGGTAGAAGAAATAAGCGGGTTCGGTGCTGTACCGAGTGCCATAATTACCATATCAACATCAATAACAAAATCGGAGTTTTCTATTTTTATCGGGCGTCTGCGTCCGCTTTCGTCCGGCTCGCCTAACTCCATTTTTGCACATCTTATACCGCGAACAAAACCATTTCCATCTGACAAAATTTCTTCGGGGTTAGTGAGTAAATCAAAGATGATGCCTTCTTCTTTGGCGTGGTTGACTTCTTCTTTCCTTGCGGGGAGTTCTTCTTCGCTTCGTCTGTAAACGATGTGAGTAACAGCACCCAGCCTTAATGCCGTTCTTGCCGCATCCATAGCAACATTACCGCCGCCGACTACAGCAACTTTCTTTGCTCTCATTATCGGGGTTTTGCTGTCCTTATCAAAAGCACGCATAAGGTTGCTTCTTGTCAGGTATTCGTTAGCGGAGAAAACGCCGTTGAGATTTTCGCCCGCTATACCTAAAAATTTAGGAAGTCCTGCGCCCGAGCCGATAAACACAGCGTCAAAACCTTCGTCTGTGAGCAGTTCGTCAACGGTAAGGGATTTTCCGATGATAACATTCGTTTCGATTTTGACACCCAGTGACTCTACATTTTCTATCTCTTTATTTACTACATCTTTTTTTGGCAGGCGAAATTCGGGAATGCCGTAGGAAAGCACACCGCCCGCTAAGTGAAGTGCCTCGAAAATGGTGACTTCATAGCCCAATTTTGCAAGGTCGCCTGCACAGGCAAGAGAGGACGGACCGGAGCCGATAACGGCAACTTTTTTGCCGTTTTTCGTGGCGCTTACTGTTGGCTTTATGTTTTCTTTTAGAGCGTTATCGGCAACAAAACGCTCTAATTTTCCGATAGAAATTGCGTCACCTTTGATACCTCTGATACATTTGCTTTCGCATTGTCTTTCCTGCGGGCAGACGCGCCCGCAAACTGCTGGCAGGGAGGAAGACTCTGTTATTACATCAAAGGCTTTGACAAACTCGCCGTCTTTCACTTTTTCGATAAAACGGGGAATGTCGATATTTACGGGACAGCCCAAAACGCATTGAGGTTTTTTGCAGTTTAAACATCTTTGGGCTTCCAAAACGGCTTCGTCTTTTTCATAGCCGAAACACACTTCATTAAAATTCGTTGCCCTTATTTTCGGGGGCTGTTCTTTTACGGAAATTCTTTTTGTCATATCCATTATTCGTCACCTTTGCAAAAACCGCAACCGCCGTGGTGGGTATCTTTTTCAACTGATTTCAGGTATGCTCTGCCTTCTTCTGTTTTGTATATCGTACTGCGTTTCATCGCTTCATCAAAATCAACAAGATGACCGTCAAATTCGGGACCGTCGACACAGGCAAATTTCACCTTGTCACCGACAGTTACCCTGCACGCACCGCACATTCCCGTTGCATCAACCATAATGGGGTTAAGGCTGACTACTGTGGGGATAGACAGTTTCTTTGTAGTAAGGCAGGTAAATTTCATCATTATCATAGGGCCTATTGCGACACAATGGTTATAACTGTGTCCTTCGTTTACTAAGTCTTCTAGGCATTTTGTGACCATACCCGTTCTGCCATACGAGCCGTCGTCGGTGGTGACAAAAACATTTGCAACCTTTTTCATTTCATCTTCGAGGATAACAAGGTCTTTTGTTTTTGCGCCGATGATTACATCACGTTTTATACCTTGTTCAAAAAGCCATTTTGCCTGGGGATAAACGGGTGCAGTACCGACACCGCCGGCAATAAAAATTATCTTCTTTTCTGACAGTTCTTCTTTTGACATAGAACAAAGTTCGCTTTTGTTTCCCAAAGGTCCGGCAACATCATAGAAACTGTCGCCTTCTTTCATTTTGGACATCTCAAAAGTAGATGCGCCGACAACCTGAAAAACTATCGTAATTGTGCCGTTTTCTCTGTCGTAGTCGCAAATGGTCAGCGGAATTCGTTCCCCGTTTTCATCACAGCGTACAACAAGGAACTGCCCCGGCATACAATGCTTTGCAACTCTTTTTGCTTTTACTTTCATAAGGAAAATGTTTTCTGCGATTTTTTCTGCTTTCAGTATTTTATACATTACAATACCTCGGTGGCAATAAATTTCTATTCTAATAATACATAATTTTTGTAAATTTTTCAAGGTGTAAAACATTTTTTCGTTTATTTTTATTATGTTTCTTTTTAGGGTGTAATTACTATTGCATTTGAAATGATGAAATGATAAAATAAAAGTGGATTAGAATATAGAAAAATTTAATTTCGGAGGTGCTTTATGTATTTAATCGCAAACGGTAAAGTTATCACAAGAGACAGTGATTTTCCCTATATAGAAAACGGCGGTGTAGTCACACAAGATGACAAAATTATTTGTGTCGGTGAAACCGAAAAACTGAAAAAAGAATACCCAGACGCACAGTTTATTGACGCAAAGGGAAATGTGATTATGCCCGCGTTTATAAATGCACATACTCATATCTATTCGGGACTTGCAAGAGGACTTTCGATAACAGGTTACAACCCTACGAATTTCTACGAAATTCTTGACGGCATGTGGTGGAAACTTGACAGGCACCTGACACTTGAAGGGACAAGATACAGCGCATACGCAACTTACCTTGAATGTATAAGAAACGGTGTTACCACTGTGTTTGACCATCACGCAAGTTTTTGCGAGATACCGAATTCTTTATTTGAGATAGCCGATGTTGCAAAAGAGATGGGTGTTCGCTCATGCCTTTGCTATGAGGTTTCCGACCGTGACGGTGAGCAAAAATGTGATGAAGCGATAAAAGAAAATGCCGACTTTATCACCTACTGTCAAAACAACGATAATGATATGCAAAAAGCCCTGTTCGGTATGCACGCTTTGTTTACGATTTCCGACAAAACTTTTGAAAAATGCGTTAAAGCAAATGATAACAGAGCGGGTTTCCATATCCACATTTGTGAGGGTACAAACGATGTTGAAGACAGCAAAAACAACTACGGTATGCTCCCTGTGGAAAGACTTGAAAAATGGGGCATCTTGGGTGAGAAAACCATATTAGGGCATTGTATTCATATCACCGAAAAAGAAATGGATATGATAAAAGCAACAAACACGACGGTTGTCAACAATCCCGAATCGAATATGGGCAACGCAGTCGGTTGTTCTCCGATACTCAAAATGTACGAAAAGGGTATATTGCTCGGACTCGGAACCGATGCCTATACCCACGATATGCTCGAAAGCCTTAAGGTCGCTTTGATTATCCAGCGCCATAATGCAAAAAATCCGAATGTCGGCTGGTGTGAAGTTACTGATATGCTGTTTAAAAATAACGCAGTTATTACAAAAAATCACTTTGGCGTAGATACAGGAAAACTCAAAGCAGGATACAAGGCAGATGTTATCGTTATGGATTATCTTCCGTTTACTCCGTTTTCCGACAGCAACATTGACGGACATATTATATTCGGAATGAACGGCAGACAATGCCGTACAACAATGTCAAACGGCAGACTCCTTTACAAAGACAGAGAATTTGTAGATATAGATGAAGAAAGAATTTCTTTTGAAACCAAAAACGCTTCAGAAAAACTTTGGAAAAGCATTAACGGATGAGGTGAAATTATGCCTGAAGTAAATTGGCAATTTGAACTTGAAGAATATATAAAGCAGGGCGAACCTAAAAAAGCAGAAAAAAGCGGAGCATGGCAAACAGCAATAGGCTTACAGGCAGTTGACGGACTGAACACTTCTGAATATTTGCTTGATACTGCAAAAGAGCATATTGAAGGTAAAATCACCATTGATGAAGTGCAAGAGCGAATTCAAAGTTACTACGAACAGAAAACAAGCCGTACCGAGATTGAAAACGATACAAAAGAAGCAGATATCGTTTCGGCAAGAATTACAATGCTTTTAGGTGAAAAGGCGTTTCGATTTTCACCTGCCGAGTGGCTAACCATTCACCGCAGATTATTTGAAGGCGTGTTTAGTCACGCAGGGCAAATCAGACAGTACAACATCACAAAAAAAGAATGGATACTCAACGGTGACACAGTTATCTATGCCGATTATAAC
>JAZLJE010000212.1:0-35971 GCA_045617705.1 Ruminococcus sp. | reverse complement strand
TGAACAGATTGTTGCGACATTATCCGCAATAGATGTTTTTCTTGGTGCGTTATTGGGCGTTTCGACATATAACTATAACAAGACAAAACAAAGCGGTGATGAACAATGACAATAAATTTCGTTTTGAACATTGTGTTACAGTTCGTAAAAATTCCACTTTACATAATGACGATTATAACACTTTGGAAAACTTGTAATTATTTAGACAAAAAGTAAGAAAAATCAATTTTATGCAGAAAACATTGATAGTATAGTATCAATCTTTTTGGGTTAAGATTGATTTTAAATTGATTTTAAATTGATTTTAGATTGATTTAAGAAATGAAAAAAGTTAAAAGCAGAAGTAAAAAGGAAGTGATAATATGAAATTCATTGACAGAAAATATGAAAACGATTGGGCGTAAAGGAGCATAAAGGAGTAATAATATGCTGTATGATATTTAAGGAAGTGATATTATGGCTAATATGGGTAGTTTAATTCCCATAAAATCAGCAGGTTGCGGACAGTTAGCACAGGGATTTCATAATCAGAACAGGCTCGAAGATGAATTCCATATCAAAAAAGGCGATATAGTTTTTTTTAATTGGGATAATGGAAGAACACCAAGTTCATTTGTTCCGTTTCCGAGCGTTGACCATACAGGCATTGTTGTCGAAGTCGGCTCGAATGGTAATTTTAAGTCGATTGAGGGTAACACGGGCAACACATCAAATGGCGAAGTTTTGTTACAGAGTAGAAATATTAAAGATGTATCGTGCGTGGCTCATCCGAACTACACAAGCACGATGACCGCCGATATGGTTATCGCAACAGCAAAAGCAGAAGTCGGAACAAAGGCAACATCAGTTAAAAAATGTAAATACAACACTTGGTTTTACGGCTCGGAAGTAAGCGGAGATATGTACGATTGGTGTGCAGTTTTCGTCTGTTGGTGCTTTTATCATACCGAAACTAAATCGGCAGACAAATATGATATGTCAAATTGGTGTACCTCAAAAATTATTATGGAGAAAATTTGGAAAACTTCCACAAAGAACAGAGCAGGGCAAGTTATGACATTGCAGAGAATACTCAATGAATTGCTTGACGGACAGGGTTATCGGGGCAAAGACGGAAACAAATTGACCGTTGACGGTGTGTTCGGCGATAACACCGAGTATGCCCTTATGCAGTACCAAAAAAATCACGGATTGACAGTTGACGGTATTTGCGGTTATCCCGACTGGTCGGCTTTGCTTTGCGAGTATAAATAGCGTACGACTTATTTTTCATATAAAACCTCCCGAAAGACAGGAAAAGGCATTACTTTTTGTAGTGTCTTTTTCTGTTGCTGTTCGCAAAAACAGGGTATTTTTGTTAATGGCTATGATGATTTGACAATATAATGTTTACATACTATAATAATTATGCTATCAAAAAACTATTTGTTTTTGTATTGGGACTGTTACTGACAGTTCCATAGTTTTTTTATTTGACATATTTTAGCGATGTGCTATAATAATAAGTACAACAGCGAATTTGTCGCAAACGATACACTTTGCGTGTCGTTATAAAGTAGCATAAAAACATATAGTTTTTAGTGGGGTATCGAGAGGTACTCCTATTTTTTTTGAATTATTTTATAAAAAACTATTGACAAATAAAAAATAATGTGGTATAATATAGATAATGAAACAATAAATTTCATTAAATTCAAACAAAGGAGTACAAATTATGAAATTCATTTACAATGACGGAGGAAGAAAACAAGCAGGCTACAAAGGAGAAACAAGCGATTGTGTATGCAGGGCAATATCAATAGTAACAGAGAAACCCTATCAAGAAATTTATGATTTAATCAATGAGTTTGCAAAAGATGAAAGATTGACAAAGAGAAGAAAACATAGGTCAAATGCAAGGACAGGAGTACATAAAGACACAATTAGAAAAATTATGGAGAGTTTAGGTTATACTTGGTACCCCACAATGCTTGTAGGTCAAGGATGTAAGGTACATCTGAAAGACGGAGAACTGCCAAATGGTAGATTAGTAGTAAATGTATCAAGACATTGTACCGCAGTAATTGACGGAGTTATCAACGATACTTACGATTGTAGCAGAGATGAAAGCAGATGTGTATATGGATATTTTATAAAAAAGGGGGTGAGATAATGATAACATTTACAATAAGGTTTACGATGTATGGATATGATATAATAAGCAAGTCATATACAGATTATAATAGAATGGGAGTTAAAGATTTGTTTACGGCTATGGCTGAAATTACAGAAGAACTAAACAACAAAAACATTGGAGTATTATTTGATGTCGAAAAATAAAAATTTATTTATGTAAGAATTTTGAAAATTTTAGAAAAGTTTGTAAAGAAGTATTGACATTTAATAATTTGTATGGTAAAATTAAAACAATAAAAGGAGGTTGTTTTATGTATTGTACAGAATGTAAGAAATTAGTTGATGAGCCGAACATAGAAAAAGATGAAAATGAATTTTATCCGATATGCCCCGAATGTGGGAGTCCTTTGGAAACAGCCGTACAATGTGATAATTGTGGTGACTGGGTAGCAGAAAGCGATTTGGAGCATATACACGGAAAAAACTTGTGTGACTTTTGCTCGGCATTGGAAAAACACCCGATTTTAACATTGTAAGGAGGTGAATTTATGACATTAGCAGAAGCGATGAAAACACACCGACACTCTTTAAGAATGGGAATGCAGAGTTATGCAAACTATATGGGAATTAACTTTGTAACCGTGAAAAAGATTGAAAATGGTGGTAAAGTGCAAGAAAGAGTGCTTTACAAATTGGTTGATAAAGAGCCACAATTTAAAAAATTTTTGTAAGGAGGTTTTAATATGTGTGAAAGATATGTAGAAGAAAGATATATAATGACAGGAGAAGAATTTAAGGAAGCAAGTTTGAGAGATTATGCGGAATTTTTCGGGGTGGAAGTTCAAGAGCAGGGTGAAGACAGAAAATGCAAGTTCTGTAACCGCGAATTAGAAGGAGAAAGTTATATCGTAGTTGATGATGAGATTTATTGCTATGATTGTTTCTTGTCTATGAGTTTTGAAAAGTTTGCCGATGAGTTCGGACTTGCTATTTGCGAGCCGTGGGCAGAAGAAGATTACAGAGAACACGAAGCAGATTTGCTTTGCAGTTAAGGAGGTACAATATGAATGTTTTTGAAACATTAAATAAAATCAATGTAAATGAACACACAGAAACGAAGAATGGATTGACTTATTTGTCTTGGGCTTGGGCTTGGGCAGAGGTTAAAAAGAATTTTCCCGAAGCAAACTACACGATTTATGAAAACACTTTACCGAATGGTTATGTAGTCAATTATTTCACAGACGGGAAAACTTGTTGGGTAAAGACAGGAGTAACAATTAACGGCATAGAACATATCGAAGAATTGCCTGTAATGGATTATCGTAACAAGTCAATATCATTTGATAATGTCACATCTTTTGATGTGAACAAGGCAATACAAAGGTCATTAACAAAGGCTTGTGCAAGGCACGGATTAGGACTTTACATCTATGCAGGTGAAGATTTACCTGAAAGCCCAAAATATTCAAACGCAGAAGATGAACGCAAGGCAAAACAAGTCAATGATAGCATATCGGTAAATTGTGCTGATTGCGGAGTTAAGATAACACCTATGGAACACGATTATTCGGTGAAGAATTATGGCAGACCATTATGTAGAGTCTGTCAGAAGAATGGGTAAGGTTTTCAAGGGCAAAGAGGTAAAGCAAATTATACAAAAACTCCTCTTTGCCGAGTTCGAACCCGACACAGAGTATGAGATTGAAATAAAAAAGCACTATAAAAAAAGGTCATTAAATTCTAATGCTTATTCGTGGATTTTAACAGATAAGTTAAGCGAAAAAATGATTGTTGCAGGTGCTAAATTATCAAAAGATGAAATGCACAGCGAGATGATTTGCCGTTATGGACAGCCCGAAAAAAAGAATGGACAAACAGTTGTAGTCACTTTGTTAAGTGGAATTAAACCTATTGAGTTTGGACTTTATGCGAGAGAGATAGCACAGGGCGTTATAAACGGCAAAGAATACACAAGTTGGAGAGTTTATAGAGGTTCTCATACTTACAACACGCAGGAGATGTCTTTATTTATCAAAGGCATAATAGAAGAATGCAAGGAACAGGATATTGAATATGAAACACCCGAAGAACTTGCTTTAATGGAGGAGTGATTATGACAGAAGAAAACAAAAAAGATGTTATTGATAAGATGATAACAAAAGTTAGTGAAATGCAAGAGTTTAAGCAAATTTTCCGTTGCCTTGCAGATGATGTTGCAAAATTAGTAAAATTAGTAACGCTTGTTGCAGATGAGTTACAGGGGGAAAATAATGAGTAAGTCTATAATGCCGATGAATTTCAAGACTGCTTGTTATATCTGTGGTGCTACCTGCAAAACAGAAGAACATCACATCTTTGAGGGTAGCAACCGCAAAATGTCAGAAGAATACGGCTTAAAAATCAATGTATGTAGGGTATGCCATAGAAGAATACACCGAGAGCCGAAACATTTTGAATGGCTGAAAGAACAGGCACAGATAACGGCTATGACATACCACAATATGTCGCTTGAAGAATGGCGACAAAAATTTAGAAAAAATTATAGGAGTGACATTAAATGAGAGAAAAAATTGAATTAAAACACAGCATTACACCTTTGCTGATTATTATGTTAGGCTTTGTGTTTGTATTGTTTGGACTTATAAATCAGTTTAATTACATAGGCTTTGTTGGAATACCGCTTATTATTTGGGGCGTTATTTGGTGCGACAGAAATGAAAGTCACAATAATTATGTCATAAATAAATTTTATAAGGAGTTAAAGTCTTATGATGAGAAATTTGAAACACTTGACTGTCAAACAAAAACAGAAGTAGGTAAATGCAAAACCCGAATTTCAGAGATTGAGAAAAAGCCTAATATTAAAGGCAAAATAGTTGCAAGCGAAAAATGGATAAAGGAGCATACAAATGTTAAATAGAATTACTATGCAGGGACGATTAGTTGTAAATCCCGAATTAAAAACAACAAACAATGGTGTATCGGTTACATCTTTTCGAATTGCGGTTGACCGTAGTTATGTTAAGCAAGGAGAAGATAGGCAGACAGACTTTTTTGATATAGTTGCTTGGAGAGGAACAGCGGAGTTCATCTGCCGAAACTTCCAAAAAGGCTCGTTGATTGTTATTGACGGACAGTTGCAGACAAGACAGTATCAAGCAAAAGACGGCACGAACAGAACAGCAGTAGAAATTGTAGTTGATAATGCTTTTTTCTGCGGAAAGAAACAGGAAGAAACACAGCCACAGAATTGTGATGTTTATGCTGATGATGATATACCGTTTTAGAGGTGCGATATGGAACTAAAAGATAAGTTACGAGGATTGCGAGAAGAAAAGGGACTTACACGAGATGATGTAGCCCTTTATACAGGAATGGCACCGACCAACATTTCGAATTATGAAAGGGGTGATTGTAAGCCGTCTTGCGACAATTTACAAAAGTTGGCAAAATGTTACAATGTTTCAGTAGATTATTTGCTTGATGTTAAAGCAAAACCTATGATAACAATTTCGGGCGAAGAATATGAACGATTGAAACGATATGAGAGAATAATCAAAAGTTTATTGAAGGAGTTTAAAGATGAAACTTGACACGATGGAAAATTTAGTTACTACAATTTTAATAAATTCAAAGAGAGCGAGAAAAGACGATTATTTTCTTTATGCTTTGGTATGCTTACAGTTATGCCCTCAATGTGATAAAATGCCTTTTATAAGCGTTTTATGTAGGCATAAGGAATTATCCTTGCCGAAGTGGGAAAGCGTTACAAGGACACGCAGGAGGGTACAAAACAAGCACCCTGAATTGTTCGACAGCAAGACGAAAATAGCACGAGCCGAAGAAGAAAAAATTTATAGAGAATACGCAAAAAATGCTTGATTTTGTTTGCAAGATAATGTATAATAAATAAAGATAAAGCAGAATATTAAAGTTCGCTTTATTATGGTTGTATATTGAGTAGTAGGCAATATACGCTTAAAATTCAATATATGACCTATTGCACTCTGTATCTTGTGGCTACTACACACAGGATATGGGGTGTTTTTATTTAGAAAGGATTTGATAGTATGTTAGAACGAGATTTCAAAGGAATATGGATACCAAAGGAAATTTGGTTGGATACAAGGTTAAATGCCCTCGAAAAAATAATATTAGCAGAAATTGACAGTTTAGATAATGGGGTAAAAGGCTGTTATGCAAGTAATGAATATTTGGCGAATTTCTGTCAATGTAGTCAATCAAAGGTATCATCTGCGGTAACTAAATTAAGCAAATTAGGTTATATCTATACAAAAATTTTTGACGGAAGAAGCCGAGAATTAAAAAGCAGACTTCTAAATTTTAGTAGGCAGACTAATAAAATTTGTAAGGCAGACTATGAAAATTTAGAACATAATAATATAGTTAATAATAATATAGTTAATAATAATATATATAGTCAAGATATTGTCGAAATAATAGATTATCTTAACAAAAAAGCAAATGTGCATTATCGAGATAATACGCCTAAAACACGAGAATTGATAATGGCAAGATTAAAAGAACATTTTACAGTTGAAGATTTCAAGCGATGTATAGATAATATGGTTTCTGAATGGAAAGGAACGGAGTTTGAACAGTATCTGCGACCACAAACATTGTTCGGGAATAAGTTTGAAAGTTATGTAAACCGTGCAATGAAAAAGAAAACAAACGAAACGAGTTTTGATATTGATTATTACGAAAATCACTCGAGTATAGATTGAGGGATAATATGGAACAACTAAATTTATTTAATATAATAGATGATACAAAGGAAAGATTTGAAAGACCAACAGCAGAACAAATAGTAAAGATGATAGATAAGACTATTGATAGACACAGTTTTTTATCTGATGTTATAGAGTGCGGAGCGATAGCAATATCTAACAGGTTTGACTATCGAGAAGATAGGGAACAGCAGTACTTAAAAATCATAAATAAGTATGACCGCAGGGGGAAGAAATTATTATTACAAGTATTTACAAAGATTTATATTTTATTGAGTAGTCAATTAGATTATGAATTTAACGATTATTTAGGCAAAATTTTTATGTTGGCAGATGTTAGTAATAAACACACAGGGCAATTTTTCACACCGTATGATGTATCGAAAGCCTGTGTTAAGTGTTCGATAAACAAGGAAATGTTAAACAAAGAAATAATAACCGTAAGCGAGCCGTCTTGTGGTGCAGGAGGAATGGTAGTAGCATTAGCAGATGTTTTGTTGAATGAATATGATTTTAATTATTCACGGAATATGGTTGTCGAGTGTTCGGACATAGACAGACGATGTGTGTTGATGACATATTTACAGTTAAGTCTTATAGGAATGCCTTCGATTATATATCACCGTGACACATTGACTATGCAGACTTGGGACAGGTGGAAACACCGCCTTATATAATGCAATATGCAAGATTTAGAAATGTTTTTAGAGTGACAGATACAAAAAAATAATTCAAAGTGGTCACAAATTCGGGAATTTTTATTTTTTAAAAATTTTTGTAAAAAAGCATTGACATTTAATAACTTTTATGGTAAAATTAAGACAATAAAAGGAGTGATTATGTATGAGCGGTAAAGCAAGACCGAGTTTGTGTAGAAGCATATTAAAAAGATTGCCATATTTTGGGATTAGCAACACAGAAAATGATTGTATTCAGAAATTGTGTGAATTACATATACCTAAAAAGCCTAATAAAAAATTAGTGCAATGCTATATTGATGAAATTAGATGCCCTAATTGTGAAGAATTATTAAGAACAGAAACAAGTATTTTGTATTGCTCACATTGCGGACAAGCCATAGATTGGAGTGATAAAAAATGAGCAGATATATAGATGCAGAAAAAATAGAATATATGAAAATTCCATTAGGCGAAGTTGTTTTCGAGGGTGTAGCGTTTCAGGAAGATATTGATAAAATGTCTACTGCTGATGTGATTAAACCCGAATGGATAAGCGTTGAGGATAGATTACCCGATAGCACAGAATATGTGCTTTGTTGGTATGAGTATTTCCGTTATGGTGATTATAACCAAATGCATCAAACATACGGAATAGGATATTATTACAACGATATGTGGGGCGGTGAAGTGTCAAACGGCACTAATGCAAAAGTTTTATATTGGATGCCGTTACCGACACCGTCGAAAACAGAAAGGAAAGAGTTATGACCGAGCGTGAAAGATTGATTAAGTTGTTTCAAGAATGGGAAGAAAATAAAGACAAATATGATGATGTTTTTGATTATCTTTTACTGAATGGCGTTATCGTGCCACCGTGCAAGATTGGAGATACGGTATATCATCTTGTGGGCGATAATTTGGGTAATGGATTTATAACTTTGAAGCCAACTCATACAGAAAAATACAAATATGGATTTGACCTTTCAATGCTTGGTAGATATACGCACGAATTGAAATCCTGTTGGTTTCTCACCCGTGAAGAAGCAGAAAAAGCATTAGATGAACAAGTAAGAAAAAGGAAAGAGTTATGACTTGTAAAGATTGTTTACATTATGAAGCATGCAAAGGCACATATTACGAAATTCACGAATTTGGCAATTTTGACGAAGAAGGTTATGCAAGCAGTAAATGCGACCATTTCAAAGACAAATCAAAAAATATTGAAGTGCCGTGCAAGGTTGGGGATATTATAACCGCTTTATGGGATGTACCGACGCCAAGTAAGTATGTTCCATATTTGGCAGAGGTTAAAGAGTTCAGGCAATCTAAACGAAACGGTGAGGTTGTATGTATTGTAATTGTTGAGCCTATTATGTATCGTGGCAGAAGAAAAGAGTATAGAGTTAATGAATTTGGGAAATTGTTGTTCTTCACGAGTAAAGAAGCAGAACAAAAATTAAAAAATGATAAGGAGTAAAAATGAAAATTAAAATAATTTTATCTGCAATTTATATTTTATTTTGGTACATAATCGCATTTTTTGAGAATATAAAGTATCGGAGCAAAGATGACTTTTTATTCATCTCGAAAACACAATGGATAGCAATGTTTGTTTTGTGTGTTCCTATTCTTTTGATTTTTATAAAATGAGGAGTGACGGAAAATAGTGAAAAAATTAACCGATGAAGAAATTATAAGGGCACAAGAGTGTTGTTATTTATATCCTCATAAATTTACGAATGAGTGCCGAGAATGTGAAATTGCCAACATTGTTAAAGATATGGAAGATAAAACCTGCCAAGAATTTTTAGCAGAGCAAACGCTTGACCTCATTAACCGACAAAAAGCGGAGATTGACAAACTTAACAATCTTATTGATAAAACAAACGAACAAAGAGGAAGGGTTATAAACGCTATTACAAGAATAAATGAAGTTAAATTCGAAGCATATAAAGAGTTTGCGGAAAGGTTGAAAGATATAGATATGTATCAATTTATTGAAGAATATTACGAAAATGCAGAATTGTGTTACGAAGTTAGAGACGATTTGTTTAAAGAACATATTGACAACATTATTAAAGAAATGGTAGGTGAAAACAATGCGTAAAATAGAATTTCGTGGTAAGCGAATAGACAACGGTGAATGGGTTTATGGCGTACCGTTTGAGGATTTTGACGGTAATATGTTAATTGGAAATTATGGCTCAAAGGTTAAAGTCATACCCGACACAGTTTCAGAATTTACAGGATTGGAAGATAAAAACGGCACAAGGATTTTTGAGGGGGATATAGTAAAATATGTTTTTCCCGTTGACAATGCAAAGCCCAATATAGGTGAGGTTAAATTTAGCGAATGTGATATAAACTCTGATAACTATAATTGTGGCTTCTTCATCAAATGGGAAAATAGTTATTTGCCAAAAGAGATTGGATATTGGACAAATTACAGAAAAAACAAAATAGAGGTCATAGGCAACATCCACGATAACCCAGAACTTTTGAAAGAGGTGAGGGTATATGAAATTAGATAAACAATGGTTTTATGAAAATCTTAAACCACACGCTAAAAATAAGCACACGCCTATTTTTTTAGATATGCCGTTATCTCGAAAAGATTTTCGGTATAGGTTGGTGTTTGATTGGAACCCGAGAAAACCAAACGGAGATTTTAACCGAATAATGACTGCACAGTTGATAGATACACACAAAAATGTTGGACACGGAAAATATGTTGTCCCTGATTTGAATTTTGACTGCATTGAAAATGATGTTACGACTGATTATAAACTTTATAAATTTTTAGATAGGTGGGTACAACAGGCTTTTGAAAGGCGGTGAGAGTGAATGAAGCCGATATATCAACCAAGCGGAAAAGCCAAAGAATATGGCGACTACGCAATTAACATATACACAGGCTGTCCTCATAGATGTTTTTATTGCTTTGCACCAAAGGTGTTACATAAAAATAGACAACAATTTCATAGCGTTGTAGAGCCGAGAAAAAATATCATAGAAGAAGTCAAAAAGCAAATTGAGAGAGAACACATAACAGGGAAACTCGTTCACCTTTGCTTTACTTGCGACCCATACCCGACGGGATATGACAGCACGGTTACAAGAGAAATCATATCGTTGCTCAAAAGCACTGGGAACAATGTCCAGATACTAACCAAAGGCGATGGCAGTAGAGATTTCGACCTGCTCGATGAAAATGATTGGTATGGGATAACCTTTGACGGTATAGGAAACGGCAGAAACCCGATTTGGAAAGCAAGGCTTGACTCTCTTGCAGAGGCTCACGGCAGGGGCATAAAGACTTGGGTATCTTTTGAGCCTGTAACAAACGAGAGGCAGTTTTTTATAGAACTCCATTGTGTAGCAAGCATTGTTGACAGAGCGAAAATTGGAAAACTGAATTATCACAAGTCAGACATAAATTGGGCGAAATTCGGGAAAAAAGCGGAGGAACTCTGCAAAAGCCTCAACCTCAATTACTACATAAAAGAGTCGTTGAGGGCGGAAATGGAGGCAGGAAAATGATTATACATTTGGAAAGCGATTTGGGAGGTTAAATAAATGAAACTTGATGATTTTAAAAATATGGTCGAAACTCGGTTAAAATCCGAAAGTGGAAACGCAACGGAAAAATCGTTTTTGTTGGAAGCGTACAATATTGCAGAAGAATTAAAAGAAATTAAACAGGCAGATGACAAGGAAAAGCCAAATCAAACAGAAGCGAAAACAAATAAGGCAGACTACAATGCTGTTGAGCCGAAAGTCGCGACGATATTCGATTGTGCAAAGATTTTAAGAAAGTTTTGTCAGAATGAAAAAGGATTCATTTGTGAGGATTGTCCGTTGAATAGCAAAAATAATGGTATAGGATACTCTTGCGACAGTTTTCTTGCAAAATATCCCGACAAAGCAAACAAGACAATTTTAAAATATCTTGACGAACACTCGACAAAAACATATCGACAGGACTTCTTCGAGAAGCATCCAAATGCAAGAACACTTGATAGTGGTTATCCTGCTGTTTGTGTTAGCCATTTATACGGAAACAGCAACTTTTCTTGCGAAAATGGTTGTAAAAAGTGTTGGGATAAGGAGTACAAAGATGTGTAGAGAACGGGGAACGGAAGAATTTATGGGAAAAGCCGTATCGAAGAACAAAGAAAGACCGCTTACTAATGATACGGAGTTTTTGGTATGTATATGGTATGGCAGAGGGGACAGCCCCTTAAAAATAGCGTACATTATGAATAGACCGCTTGAACAGATTGAGCATATATTGACACAGGCTATTATAAGTGGAAGATACCGCGAACACATCCGAATACACAAAGAATATTTATGTAGTACGGCACACACAAAGATTTTTATATAGGAGGGATATTATGATATTTGGTTTATTTTTAATTGTATCATTATCAATAACAACTTGCGTTATGTTTTTCTTATGGAAGTTATCGACATTCTATGCGGTGGTGTTTTTAATTTCTTTGTTCGGGCTTATATTGTCTATTTGCGGTTGTGTTTCGATATATCGAGAACAGCAGGAAACAATAAGACGGTATGAGAGTATCGCAGAGAGCAGACAAAAACAAGAAAATGAAAGTGTATGTGAATACAGAACAGATAACCGTAATAGAACAGAGATGTATCGAAACGAAAAGTGAAGAAAAAAGATACATATCAGTTGTATGTTTTGCAACAGGACAAATTCAGTTTGGGAAACTCCCGAAGAAATCCAAAAAAAATTATGAAATATGGCAATAAAAAAACCGTAATAGACGGAATTATGTTCGACAGCAAGAAAGAAGCCTACCGTTACAGAGAGTTGAGCCTTATGCAAAAAGCGGGCAAAATCAAAGACTTGCGGTTACAGGTTAGGTTCGAACTTATCCCGAAGCAGAAAGGCAAGTATCGGAACGAGCGGAAATGCGAATATATAGCAGATTTTGTATATTATCAGAATGGCGAAACGGTAGTTGAGGACACAAAAGGGAAGCGGACACCCGATTATATCATAAAGCGTAAATTGATGTTGCAAGTACACGGAATATCCGTAAAAGAAACATAAAAAAAGCACGGACAAAAAATCCGTGCTTTTCTTTCCGAAGGAGTCATAAAAGAAAGTCGGTGTCCCTGCTCGGTCAAAAGTTAGGGATGCCGACATTGTTTTTTTATCGGATACGAAATCCGATAACCTCTATCTTTTATTTGTCAATAGTTTATTGCAACTTTTTTCAAAAATTTAATGTTTTTATTTTCGCCATCAACAATTCCTTTGCCTGTTCGGTCAATCTGACATCAGCCGTTGCCTTTGTGCATTTTTCCCTTTGCACATCGGTTAAATACCATTTGCCGTTTATCATCTCAACCGTAAATTGGGTTGACATCGGCGTCCATTTGTAAGCACTCGGGAAGTCTTGTCCGTTCAGGTCAAACCAAATGGAGCAACCATTCAACGCTTTCTTTGTCAATCCTATTTTTTGTTCCGCATTGATAACAGCCCCTGCTATATCGTTTACTGCAATTGTTCTTTCTTTTGCTCTTCCCTGTACTTCATCAATGATTTTCTGTACTTTTGCCCCTGCCTTTTTCAATTCTTCTCGTGCGTTTTTCAATTCTTCCATAGTTTGTGATGGTAATATGCCATATCTTTCTTCAATTCGTTTGATTTCCTTTTTGATTTTGATTGATTCTGTTAGATTGATTTTCATAATTTTCCTCCGTTTATAGTCCATAGACTTTTATTTTTCATTTTTGCAATCTCTCTTGATTACATTTATATAATATCATACTTTTTTCTATTTGTCAATAGTTATCTGTAAAAAATTAAAAAATATTTGACTTTTTTCCGCTGTTATGTTACAGTTACATCGGGAAAAGAAAAAAGCAACGTGGGAGCAACGAATTTGAAAATAGTAGAAAAAAGCATAAAAGATTTAAAACCTTACAAGAAAAATCCGAGAAAAAATGACAATGCCGTTGAATATGTAGTAAACAGCATAAAAGAGTTCGGTTTCAAAGTCCCGATTGTTATTGATAAAAAAGATGTCATAGTATGCGGACATACGAGATACAAAGCGTGTGTGAAATTGGGAATAGATAAAGTGCCGTGTGTTGTGGCTGACGATTTAACCGAAGAACAGATAAACGCATACAGGCTTGCCGACAATAAAGTAAGCGAGCAAGCAAAATGGGATTTTGAATTATTGGACAGCGAATTAGATAATATCTTTGAATTTGATATGGAAAAATTCGGATTTGAGTATGAGGGAAATAAACAAGAAAACGAAAGGCAAGATATTGAGTATGAGGAAAATATAAGCATTGTTATTGAATGTGACGATGAAGCAGACGCAGAACAGAAATTCCTTAAATTGCAGGAAGAGGGTTATGTATGCCACATTTCGACATTGTAAGAAAAAACGACATTGAAGAAAGTTTCAGAATCTCTAAAATAAAGGCTGATTATGACATCAATAACGAACATACACATTTGCATTTAACGGGAGATATTGAAATTCCGCAGAATTGGAATATAGGTTTAATTGTCGGCAAAAGTGGTACAGGCAAAAGCACTATTGCAAGAGAAATATTTGGAGAACATATATTCGCGAGCGAATACAAAGAAAAAGCCGTTATAGACGATATGCCAAAAGTCGACATTGACGACATACAAAAAATGTTTTATAGTGTAGGATTTGGTTCTGTGCCGAATTGGCTAAAGCCATATCGAGTGTTGAGCAACGGGGAAAAGATGAGAGTTGACTTGGCAAAGGCTATGCTTGAACAAGATTTTATCGTGTTTGATGAATTTACGAGCGTGGTTGATAGAAATGTTGCACAAAATATTTGTATCGCGATGAACAAAACAATAAAACAGCAAAACAAAAAGTTTATCGGTGTCACTTGCCATTATGATGTTGCGGAATATTTGCAACCTGATTGGATATTTAACACAGATGAAATGAAAACTTTTTTTGTATCCGCCCACGACCACAAAAAAGATTTGAAATTAAAAGATGTGGCAAGAGCGAGTGGGCAAAATTTAGGCGTTATCATTATTTGAACAGTGAATTGACAGCAAGTAGCGTTTGCTATGGTCTGTATGACGATAACGATATAATAGGATTTATGGCTGTTTTACATCAGCCACACGGAAAAAACAAAAAGATAAAGCGATGTTCACGATTGGTCATATTGCCAGATTATCAAGGAATTGGACTTGGCACACGATTTTTAACAAAAATTGCCGAACTTTATAAGGCACAAGAATTTGATTTTAGCATTGTTACAAGTGCTAAAAATATGATTAGGTCTTTATCAATGTCGGACAAATGGGCTATGGTACGATACGGCACCAATAAATGCTCTTCGACAAAGAGCGCAATAGACTATAAAAGAAAATCGTTAAGAAATAATTGTAAAACAGCCTCTTTTTTCTATAAAAAATAAAGGTGATAATATGGCAAACAAAAACAATTTAATATCGTTAGCGGACAGACCGTCCGAAGAAAGAAAAGAAATATCAGAAAAAGGTTGGAAAAAGTCAAAGGAAGTCAGAGAAGAACGAAAGATGTTTCGTGCTTTATTTGAGGAAGCATTAAAAACTAATGTTGGCAAAGATAAAGAGGGAAATCCGATTGACGCGAAAACTATGATTGTATTACAAATGGTAAAAAAAGCAACAAAAGGGGATTTGCAAGCATATAGAGAAATCGCGAAACAGATAGGCGAGTACGAGGTAGATTATAGTAGCGATGATACGAACAAAGCGATATTTAAGGCATTATCGGGGTTGATGAGTAATGCTGACGAGTAAGCAAAAAGAATATTGTAAGACCGCTACTCACCGTTGGAATTTTAAGGTCGGAGCGGTAAGAAGTGGCAAAACCTATGTAGACATAGCAGTTGTTATCCCTTATAGAATATTAGAACGCAAGGGGAAAAGCGGGCTGAATTTCATTTTAGGCGTATCGAAATCCACAATAGAAAGAAATGTTTTAGAGCCGATGCGTGAGATTTATGGCAACAAGGTAGGAAGCATAAATTCACAAAATATTGCTATTTTATTTGGTGAGCCTGTATATTGTTTAGGTGCTGAAAAGATAAATCAAGTAGGCAAATTGAGAGGTGCAAGTGCAAAGTATTGTTATATCGACGAAGTGTGTGAAATAAGCGAAGAAGTATTTATAATGCTAAAGTCAAGACTTGATAAGCCATATTCGGTAGTTGACGGAGCGTGCAACCCCGAAGAGCCGACACATTGGTTTAAGAAATTCCTTGAAAGTAACGCAGACATATACGAACAGAGATATACTATTGATGATAACTCGACTTTGCCGAAAGAAACAATAGAAAATATCAAGAGAGAATACAAAGGTACGGTTTATTATGAACGATATATATTAGGCTTGTGGAAACGAGCAGAGGGAACGATATATAAAGCGTTTGCTGATAATCCCGATGACTTCAAAGCAAAAGGAAATGAGAAAGTAAACGAAATTGTAGTAGGCATAGACTTTGGTGGTAATAAGTCGGGACACTCTTTCGTAGCAACGGGACACGATGATGAATACACAAATTTAGTTGCATTGATGAGCGAAAGACACGCAGGGCAAAAGATAACGCCGAATGAATTAGAAGATTTATTCGTAAAGTTTTGCCGAAAGGTCGAGAAGAAATACGGCAAGATAGATTATGTTTACTATGATAACGCAGAGAGTGTATTAGGTAGAATGATAGAGGAAGCCGTTGACCGATATTTTCCGCAGGCGATTTGTCGTGGAGCGTGGAAAAAACCTATAAATGACCGTATTAGGTTTTTAGTGCGAATGATGTGTTTAGAAAAATTCACATATACCGAAGATTGTGAAACGGTTAAAACGGCATTATGTGAAGCGGTATGGAACAAAGACAAGATGAATGATGAAAGATTAGATAATTTTTCGTCAGATATTGACACATTGGACGCTTTGGAATATACTTATGAAAGAGATATGAACAACTATTTAGAGGTTGATAAGAAATGAACTTTATAACAAGGGCGATGAATATGATAAAAGACTTTTTTTCTCCAAACATTGACAAATTGTATGAAGTTAATAGTGTGTTGACCGCTGATGACAGGGCGAAGATATGCACTTGGTCGACAATGTATGAGGGCAAGGCTTGGGAAAATGACAAATATGTAAAGTCGTTGAGATTAGAAAAAGACATTTGCCGTGAGTTTTCGTCTGTGTGCCTTAACGAAATGGAATACACCTTGACTAACGAAGAATTAGATGTTATCTTTAAAAAGGCAATAAGGAAGTTACCGCAAGGCTTACAAATTGGTTTAGCGTTAGGCGGTTTCATTATCAAACCTATTTCCACGAATGAGGTTGAGTACATATCGCAAGGAAACTATTTCCCGATTGAGTATGACTATAACGGCAGGATAACCGATGTTGTCTTTGTTGAGCAGAAACAAGAAGATAGATTTTATACAAGATTTGAAAGACACAGGCTCACCGAACAGGGGCTTGAAATTACTAACAGAGTATTTGTATCGTCAACAAAAGGGAACATAGGAAATGAGATTGATATAAATACAGTTGATTTTTGGGACATAGAGCCGTCTATTTTATACAGAGGTATGAACAGAATGGACTTCGGATATTATGTAAATCCTATCTATTCGGATAATATAGGCGTATCAATGTACGACACAGCGAAAGAGTGGATATTGAAAGCCGATGTGCAAATGTCACGGTTGGAGTGGGAATTTGAGAGTGGCGAAAGAGCGATACACATTTCCGATAGGGCATTTAAGAAAATAGCCGACAAGTTAAATGAGAGATTATATAGAGGTTTAGCATACGAAGATAAAAATGGTGGCGACCTTTATAAAGACTTTTCTCCTGCGTTTAGAGATGACAATATTATAAACGGATTGGAAGAAATCAAGAGAATAATTGAATTTAATTGCGGGTTGTCTTATGGAGATTTGTCTAACCCGACTTATGTTGCAAAAACAGCCACAGAGATTAAGGCAAGCAAAGAAAGAAAATACAACACTATTTCTTCTATACAAGAACAGTTAAGATATTGTTTAGAAGATTTAGTATATGCTTTGGCATTTTATAATGAAATGGCGTTATCTTATGAGTTTGTTTTGAATTTTAGAGATAGTATTCTTACAGATGAAGAAACAGAAAGAGAAAACGACAGAAAAGATATTGCAAGTGGAATAATGAAGCCCGAAGAATACAGGGCTAAATGGTATGGTGAAGATATAGAAACCGCGAAAGCAAATTTACCGCAAGTTGTTGATATTGAATGAACATAGAACATTTAACACTTGGAATTGAGAATTTAGTAAGAGCATACGAAACAATGGCGATTATTGATTTACTCAAAGGAACAGACAAGCGGAATGAGGAACAGTTAAAGAAAGATTTACAGAAAAAACAAGACGCATTATATAAAATCATAGTTGCGGAGTTGTTTTTTAGCATATTAGATATAGAGAGTATATCCGAATATGAAGATTTAACACAATATGATTTTAGATACATAAATATTGATAAAATTCTTACAAATAGTGGATTTTACCTACAAGGGCAGTTTCGGACATTTGAACAGGCAAGGGAAATTATAAACAGTTTGTCTTATGATTATACCGATGTTTTGGTGCAAGGTGGTATGAGGACACAAGACGGCGAGAGGATAACAACAGCGACACGAAATGAATTACAAAGTTTAGTAAGAGATATAGTAGTGTCGGGTAATGACATAGCACAGACAGGATTGTATGAGGTTGAATGGCATTTAGGAGCAAGACCGACACATCAAGTGTGGCAAGGTGGCATTTATGACTATGCAGGGCTTGTGAGAATATGTGGCTTGGGTGAAGTTGATGGATTACTCGGCGTAAATTGTTATCACTTCTATGTTCCCTTTAATGGAGTAAGGCGGTGGAATATCACCGAAGAAATGAAAATGGAGCAGGACAGGTTAAGAGAACACAACGGAGTAGAATACACCTATTATCAAGCGACACAGAAACAAAGGCAGTTCGAAAACAGGATAAGAAAACAAAAACAAAAAATTCAAGTTTATAAAGTAATAGGGAAAGACACTTTACCGATTGAAGCGAGATACAGAAAGACAATGCAAGAATACATTGATTTTTCTAATGGAGTTAAAGTCCCTATGCAGAAAGAAAGGTTAGAATAATGTTTATAGAAGTAACACAAAGATTTTCAGATTTGAAGAATGATAAAAAAATAAGAGAAGTTGGCGACATTTATGAAGTTGATGAAAAACGAGGACAATTTCTCATTTATAACGGTTATGCCGTAAGAAGCAAAAAGCCTAAAAAGTCAGTAAAGGAGTAATCCTTTTAATATTACTTGCCGAAGTTTATCGGCTTACTTTCAATCACCGTTGACAGACGGTATATAAGAGATGTAGAAAGGAAATACTATGCAAAACATTGAAACAATTTTGGCAAATTTTGGTTTGGAAATCCCCGAAGACAACAAAAGCGATTTTATGAAATCTTTTAATGAGAATTACAAGACGGTAAATGAAGTTGCGAAGATTAAAGCGGAGAAAGACAAACTAAAAGAACAGTACAGCACCGCAACAGAAATGCTGAAACAGTTTGAGGGAATAAACCCCGAAGAATTGAACGGTCAAATTAAGGCACTAAACGAAAAACTACAAGCACAAGAGAAAGATTATCAAGCAAAATTGAAAGATGTTGAGTTTGACAGTTTTCTCGAAAAAGGTTTGAGGGATAGTGGCACGATTGACACAACAGCATTAAAGGCACATTTGGATATTAAAGCCTTAAAAGAAAGCGTAAATCGTGAGGCTGATTTGAAATCACAGATTGACGCAGTAAAAGGCGAAAAGAAATATTTATTTGATGATGAGCCGATAAAAACAGCGGTGGCAGTTACACAGACACAAAAAAGCGGTGAAAAATTGACTTGGAAACAGATTATGGCTACGAAAGATAGCAAAGAAAGGCAAGAATTGATTGAAGCACACCGCGATTTAATACCACAATGAAAGGACAGTAAAAATGGCTAAACAAAACATCACAAAAACAACAAACATTGACGCTTCTGTAAGAGTTATTGACTTTGTAAACCGTTTCGGTATGCGTTTTCAGGCTCTTATGGATATTTTAGGTATTTCAAGACCTATTGAGAAAGAAAACGGAACAAGATTAAGAAAAATTATTGCTTCTGTTGACCTCGAAAATTCAGTTGCAGAGGGTGAGGAAATTCCTTATTCTTTGGCACAAGTTGCAGAGGAATTAGTAGAAGATGTTACTATTGAGAAGTATTCCAAAGGAACAACAGGCGAAAGTATCTCAAAATATGGTTATGATGTTGCTATCGGCAAAACCGATGACGCACTCCTTGTAAAACTTGTAAACAAAGTAACAAGCAAATTCTATGCAGGCTTGAACGCAGGCGGTCTTTATTCTGTTAAAACCGATTGGCAGAGTGCAGTCGCATACGCAAAAGGTTTCGTAATTGACAAATTTATGTCGCTTGACCTTGACTACACAGAAGTAGTAGGCTTTGCGAATATTCTTGACGCAACAGATTATTTAGCAAAAGCAAGCATAACAACACAGACACAGTACGGCATTGACTATGTTGAAAACTTTATGGGTTATAAAACATTGTTCTTGCTTCCCGACAAGTATATCCAAAGGGGCAGAGTAATTGCTACACCTGTTGAAAACTTGAACGCTTATTTTGTAAATCCTGCTAATACAGAATTTGCAAAGGCAGGTCTTGTGTTCACAACAGACAATGTAACAAATTTGATTGGTGTATGGGAGCAAGGTGATTATTCCACATTTTCAAGTGAAATTTTCGCTATTCTTGGTCTTACACTTTTTGCAGAGTTGCTTGACGGTATCGCAGTAGTCGACATTGAAAGTGCTGAAAGTTCTATCGGCTCATTGACCGTAACATCCGCAGAAGGTACAACAGTAGGTAACACAGCATTGACAGTTACCGAAGATAAGATAAACCCTGCTGACCGTTATTACATTTCTTCTTCCTCAAAGTCGTTCCTTGATGATGTTTCAAAAGAAACAAAATGGGACGGAGTTTCCGAAGTATCGGGACTTACAGACGGCTCAACTTATTATTTGATTGAAGCAGACAGCACAGGACAGGCTCTTGCACAGGGTTCGTTTACCGCTGATGTAAAAAACTCATAACCCTGTCAGTTAATACCGATGGGCTGACAGGAGATTTATTCGGTAAGACAGTAGATGAATTACAGGGTGATATAGAAATCGGTGAAGATGAAATAACAGGCACATTGAATTATGTCACAGGCTACACAGGATTTAGTGGCGATGTTTCTAAACAAAGCGGACATTATTTGGCATTACACACAGAAAGCAACGCTGACACAGTTACCGTTGAAATAGTCGGTGGCACAGGGGCTGTCGAATTAGATAGTGACGGTATTTCAATAGGCTATATTTCTGAAAACACAGCGGTTAAATTTGTTGCCACACTTGGCGATGAAACCTTAACAAAACAGTTCGCCTTAAATTTAACACTTGCGGAGGAATAATATGGTAGTAGTAAACGCAGGGAAAAAGAAAAAAGGCAGAAAGAAGTAATATTATGGCACTTTGCAACTATTCTTTTTATCTAAATAATTACGGTGGCGGTAAAGTGCCACAAGACAAATTCAAAGGATTGAGCGAGAGGGCAACAGCAGAAATTAACGCACAAATTTACCAGCCCTCTTGTGAAACTTTGGAAATGAAAATGTGTTGTTGTGAATTATGCGATTTGATGTATGATAATCAAAAAATAGGTGGTGTTGTTTCGGAAAGTGTGGGTGGTTGGAGTAAATCCTATGGCTCACAGACGGAGCAAACTGACAATTACAGCAGAAATATTCAAACGATAATCAATAAGTGGCTCGGTAAAACAGGACTTCTGTATTGTGGGGTGCGAGATGTATAATGCAGACTGTACTTTATATTCAAAAGTCGGTGACGGATATGTGAGGTCATTTATCCCAGATGTTTATTGGCAAGGTACAAGGAACAAGACCGAAAGACAAAGCGGAGCGATGACAACAAAGACCACTAATGTATATATCTATGAGAAAACCGATATAAAGCCACAGGATTTACTTGTTAGAGGTAATTGTTCTTTTGAATTTGATAACACTTCTCAACAAACCGTATCTCAATCAATGAAAGAATTTGGTAACAATTTTGTTACAGTTAAAACAGTTCAAAATTATTGGTTCGGTAATTTACCGCATTTTGAGGTTATTTGTGACTAATGTAGGAAGACTAAAAATTCACATTAGAGATGTGAGGTTACTTTCCGATTTATCAAGGCAAAGGCAAATTGCACAGCCTTTAATTGATAAAAAGATTATGCAAAGGTCGGAAAAGTATATGCCTGTTGATACAGGGCGATTAAGGGACAGTATGTATTATCAAACTACAATAGGTAGCGGAAAGATAATACAAGGCGGTACTTTTGCTCCGTATGCTCGTTATCTTTATTATGGCAGGGTTTATGCTCCGTCTTACCCGATAAAGAGAAATGGAGTAATAGTTGGTTGGTATTCACCGAAAAAGAAACACCCAACAGAACGAAAATTACAGTATCACACAGGCGGTGCTTTGGTTGGCTCACATTGGTTTGAGAGAATGGCAAAGGCAGAAGCAAACGACATAGCAAGAGAAGTAAGCGAGGAAATCAAATGAATATCGTTGAATTAGTTAAAAACGCATTATTGAGTTTTCCCGAAATATCGCAAGTCGTAAATGAAATCCACATAGATTTTAACGAAGATACCGCGACATCTTACGGTTTATCTCCTGTCGGTGATAATCTTATTAAGACGGATATTATAGGGAAAGAAACACGACAACACACATTTCAATTATATGCTTTATACCAAAGCATAAACGATTATGACAGGCTATCTAACACAGGAATAATACTTCGGTTACAGTATTATTTAGAGCATTACGCAAACGGTCAAGAAGTTGAGATTGAGTACAACGGACAGACAAAAAGCGGAGTGTTAGAAAAGATAACCTGTGCAAACGGTATGGTGTTCGCAGTTCCAAATGAGGAAATGACGAACGGCGTACAATACAATTTACAAATTATAGCACAATATAAGGAGAGATAATATGGCAACAAAACTCAAGAGAAGTTATTATGCCCTTTATATCAACACTAATTTTGATGTTGACGCAACAACCCCTGCAACTCCTGTTTGGCAGAGAATTGGTGACGATATTGAGGAAGCGTCTATGGAACTCAATCACGATGTAGAAACTACAAAAAACATACTTGACGAAACAAAGAGTGTTGATAACGGTTATGAGCCTACATTTAGTGTTGACACATTTTACGCTGCCGACGGTGACAACTTGTATGCTAAACTCAAAGGCATAATTTCTGAAAGAAAAACAGGCTCGGATTTGAATACAGAAATCCTTGAAGTTTGGATTGATGACCTTACTGACACATCACACACAGCGTTGAAATCCAAAGTAATGGTATCTGTTGAGAGTTATGGTGGCGACACTTCGGGCTTTAACATACCTTTCACAATCACACAGAACGGTGCAATTACAAAAGGTACAGCCGCATTATCGGGTTGGATACCTACATTTACACCTGCAACATAATTCACAAGGGGAGAGAGTATGCCTTTCTCCCCTTTAATTAAAATAATGGAGGTTTTTTTATGGCTAATATTAGTTTTGACAATGGAGTAAAAACATATAATTTCAATGGTGGAGAAAAAGAAGTAGCAATCTGTATTACTGACTTTAATATTGACAAGCGATTAAAAGAAAGCGAAGAAAAATTTAATGAAATGATTGAAAAGTACGGACAAGATACAGAAACAGTTATTGAAGATTTAGACAGAGAAACAAGAAAAATAATTGATTATATATACAATGCACCTGTCAGCGAATGTGCATTTGGAAATACAAATTGTTGGACTACGACACAGAACGGCTCGGTGTTGTTCCTAAATCTTTTGCAAGGTATGATGAAAGAATTTTCGCAAAGCACATCAAAAAGTTTTGAAAAATTCTCCAAAGAACTAAACAAGAGATTGAAAAAATGATAGATTTACCTAAAACATTAGAAGTTGACGGTGTTGAATACCCTATTGACAGCGATTTTCGGACAGCATATAAAATAAATATAGATTTTGCTGATAAATGGGGTTGTGATGATGAGCAACTCGGAAAAGTTTATTCTTGTTTATATAATTTATATGGCGAGAGAATAGACGGCAAATGGGTTGCTAAAATCCCCGAAAATACAGAAGAAGCATTAAGAAAAGCGATATGGTTTCTTGACGGTGGGGACAACTATAAATTGAAAAAAAATAATATAAAAGTTATAGATTTTGAACAAGACGCTAACTTGATTTTTCCCGCGATAAATGTTTTAATAAAAACAGAAGTTAGAGAGTTGCCTTATTTACATTGGTGGACATTTTTAGGATATTTACAAAATGCACCACAAGACACGATGTTTTCAACTGTTATGAATTTACGGCAGAAGAAAGCAAAGGGAAAAATGGATAAATATGATAGACAAATGTATAACGAATATAAAGGAATTATTGAGATAAAGCAAAAGTTAAGTGAAGAAGAACAGCGAGAGTTAGAAGAAGAAGAAAGATTAGTAAGACAATATTTAGGTGGTTAATATGGCTGACGGAACAATTATCTTTGAAGCACAATTAAATACAGAGGGTATAAAGGCTGATGCTGAAGATTTGAAAAAAGAAATATCAAAGACTACCACATTTGAAGTGCAGACAAAAGGCACAGAACAGGCAAAGGCTGACATCAGCAAAATAGAAAGTCAAAAAGAGAGTTTGTCAAAGCCTACAACCGTCAATGTTGATACAAAAGGCACAGAACAAGCCGTAAAATCTGTGGATAGTGTAAGTAGTAGTGTATCCGATACAAGAATAGAAATGGCAAATTTTGACGCAGATAGTCAAAAGTCTTTTAATCGCTTTGTAGACGGTGCAGGTTTGGCAGGTAGAGCGTTGCTATCTCCCCGTGCTATGATTTTGCTAATAGCGAAGACTGTTAAAGAAATCGGCTCTGCTACCATATTCGGAAATGCTAATATAAGTGCAAAAGAATTAGAAAGTAATATATCCTCTCTCAATAATAAAATTTCTATCACAAGTGCAAATATAGAAAAGCAAAAGGCAAAGTTATTGAGTTATGCAGAAGAACAAGAAGCAATCACTAAAAAACTCAACAAAGTTGCTCCTGTGGTTGACGGAGAAAGAATAGTATCGTACAAGGCAAGACCGCAATATGAAGAACTTATCGCACAAGAAAATGCTATAAATGTAAAAAAGAAAGAAGCGAATTTAATATTAGATAAACAGACTATAAAACTTAAAGAACAGCAAGCACAATTAAAAATTCAAAAAGTTCAGCAAGAACAGTTATTAGCATTAGAGAAAAAAAAGAATATGGCAAAAAGCCTTGCATTGTCGCTTGGCATAATGCTTGGTATTGATTTAGCGATTAAAGGTATTTCTGCGTTGATTGAGAAAATCAAAAAGCAAAGAGAAGAAATGCTGAAAAATCTAAAAAAGATTGGCGAATATTTAGGCAAAACTTTACTAAATATTGTAGAGGGAATTTTCACTTTATCTGTAAACAGAATAAAACAGATAGTAAGCACAATTTCTTCTTTATCTTCCACATTGGGCAGTTTTATTTCCGATTTGTTAGAGATTAAAGGGACATCATTTGTTGACTTTATGACATCAGCGAATGATGAAACAAGCAAATGGGCGATATTGTTGACCGAAGTAAAAACAAGGTGGCAGTTATTATCCGCAACAGTAGGAAAATCCTTGCAGAATGTTTTTTATCCGTTTTTAGAGATAATGAATTACGCTTTGAAGATATTACAGGAAATTGCAGGATATGTAGCACAGATAACATCTGCTATTTTTGGAGACAGTTCGTCATTGGCAAAAGGTTTAGACGGTGTTTCTTTAAGTTCGGACAATGCAAATGACAGTTTATCTGACTTGAATGATACATTAGATGAAACAAAGAACGGTTTAGCAAGTTTTGATAAATTGAATGTATTAAATCAGCAGGAAACAAAGTCAGTAGATACTACAAAAGGGTTACAACAGAGTGTTTCGTTAGCGATTAAGAATATAGCAGGAACAAGCCTTATAACGAAAATAAAAGAAGCAATCCGTAGGGGCGATTGGTTTTCGGTTGGCGAAGAAATAGGTAATTCTATATCAAATGCACTTGCAAAGATAAATTGGACTAATATTAAAGCAAAGTTAAAGAATATAGCGGAAAATTTGGCTGATATATTAAATGGATTTATTAAAGGTACGAATTGGAAAGTAGTAGGTAAATCAATAGCAGAAGCAATAAACACATATTTGAATACAGCAAACACTTTCCTTGAAACATTTGATTTTTACGGATTTGGCGAAGCAATAGCACAGGCATTTGTTAGTTGGCTAAATTCAGTAAACCCGAAAGAATATGGCAGATATATAGCGAATTTAATAAATATGATAATAAAATCGTCAGCAGGATTTGTTTCTAAATTCACAAAAGAGGGCGGTTGGAAAGCATTAGGCGAGGCTATTGTTGACGGTGTAAACACTTTAATTACAAATTTAAAAGTTACAGAATTTGTTGACGCGGTTTCCGAAACAATATCGGGAATAATGCAGACAGTTATTACAATAGCAACTACCACAGTAGACGAAAACGGTACTACACTATTTCAATCTATCGGTAAAGCATTAGGCACAGCATTTAAGAGATTTATTGATAATCTTGACCCGAAAGAAGTTGCAGAAACAATTAAATCCATTATTACAGCGATAGTAGATTTAATACGCAATTTCTTTGAAAGTGTAGGCGATGTAAACGAATGGAAGAAAGTCGGTAGCAAGGTAGGAGATGTAATAAGTGGCGTATTGAGTGATGAAGCGTTTGTAAATAATATATTGAACACAATAAAAGTAGTAACAGAAGATATTACCGCTTTAATTGAAGGCTTTTTAGAAAGTGAAACAGTTGATTGGGGAAGATTAGCGGAAATATGGCTCGGTGTTCAAAATGGATATGAGGGAATAAAGAAAAAAGTTGATGATGTAGTTTGGAAGATAAAGGAAAATTTAGGCGAAACTTGGTATCAAAAGTTAGGAAAAATTTTGATAGGGGATAATGGTGAAAGCACAATTAAAGGTATAGGAGTAGGCTCTACCGTAACAAGTATGTTGCAGGTATTGTTCGACCAACTATTTGGAAATGAAGAAACAGCAGTAAAAGAAACAGCACCAAAAGCAAAAGCAATAGGCGAAGGAGTAGGTGGTAATGTAAAAGAAGGCTTTAAAACAGCAGTTAAATTAGACAAAAGCGTTGATGAGGTTCTTGCAGGTGACGGATATGAAACAGCAGGACAAGGACTTGGAAAACAATTTAATGAAGGATTTATTGATAACGCAACAAAAGAAAAAATCAATGGAAAAACAGTAGTCACTTTTGACGCAGTAACAAATTCGTTTAAGAATGGACAGTTGTTGGGAAATTCCTTAAAAGAGGGATTATTGAGAGCAGTAAAAGATATTCCGACATTGTTATCTGATGTTTTCAAAAACGCTTGGGATAGAGTTAAAAAAGTATTCAGCGACAGACGGGGAGTAGGCTCTATCTTATATTCAGTAGAAGATACTTTTAGAATTATCATAAATCAGTTGATAGACGGATTGAATAATACATTAGATATTGCTTTTAGTGATTTGAACAGGGCTTTTGACAATCTGCGTAATTGGACTTTGAACGGCAGAAGACCTTTTAATAACTTACCGTATATGTCAGCACCTTATGTTCCGAAGTTAGCAACAGGAATGTATATACCTGCGAATTATGGCTCATTTTTGGCAGAGTTAGGCGACAATAGGCGAGAACCCGAAGTAGTTTCTCCTATTTCTGCAATAAAACAGGCAGTAAAAGAGGTAGCAGGAACAGGCTCTATTGATTTACATATCTATTTAGACAGCAAAGAAGTGTTTAATTCAGTAGTTGATAGAAACAATGAATTTATAAGCACACACGGATATTCAGCGTTAGCAAAGAGGTGATATTATGTTTAACGGATATTTACTTTATGGAAAATCGGGTAACAATTATATTCCGTTTCCACATCAGTTTATAAAAAAAGATAGTGTATCATTATCACCCGAATTGAGAACGGAGTTACAGGCATACAGGGACGGCACAAACTATTTGAGAAGAAAAACATCACCGAATAGGAAAGCAGATATAAAATTTACTCTTGTTAAAATGACACAAGATGAAATGGAAGTAGTGCAGAATTGGTTTAGGACTTGCATTTCTAATTTACAAGAAGCAAAACTAACAATCCGTATGTATAAACCTAATTTGAATGGATATGCTGATTTAGGTTTCTTTTACAAGGTCGATGAAACATATAACATTTCTTGTATAAAAAACAACAAGTTATATTACAATGAAATGGATATAGAATTTATAATGTATTAAGGTGAAATATGAAAGATTTTGAAGATAAAGAATTGTATCTAAACAAATTCATAACAAATGAGTTGATAATTAGATTTCCGTTAGAAAATACCGCAGAAATAACATCAGCGAACATTGAGGCTGAAAGTATGATATTAAATCAATCTGTGAGTGATGATAAGACTTTCGGTGGCTGTGTAGCAAGTAAATTCACAATACAGTTATTCAATACAACGGAAAGACAGTTTTCAAATGATTTAATAGGCAAATGGATAAATGTTTATTTGAAATCCACATACAAGGCAGACGAAGAATTATATCCGAGTGAAACTTTATTTCCGAGTCCGAATTTGTTTCCAAACGAAGTTAAGAAAACACACGAGTTTTTATTGTTCAGTGGGAAGATAGACAGCGTAATAAGAACAAAGAATGATGATAATAAGTTTGAAGTCATAGCGTATGATTTATTGCACGATTTGTGGAACAAAAACTTTGCAAATTCTGTTTCTGGATATGGTGGTAACATACCGATAAGTTCATTTTTTAATACTTTGTTTTTTACTTCAACAGGCTTTAACATACCGCACACAGACAATTTCAATGGTTATTTAGAAACGGCATATTTTGGTGAAATGTTAAACACAGGGGAAGAAATTACAGCGACATACATTTTGAACAGTCAGAGTGAATGGGACTATAAAAATGCTTCAATAGGTGAAGTTCTGAAAAACATAGCAGAATGTTTTGGATTTTACATTATGGTAAAACCTACTGCGACAGCAACAACAACTTCATTTGGCGATGTATTAGGGAAATTGGAAGTAATAAGTCTTGGAAAAGATAACGGAACAGAGCAAGATGGAGAAACGATTGAGATTTACGAAAGTTTCTACAAGTATGATGAAAATTTAGGTGAATTTAATGCAGTTAGGGGAGTAAATCAAGGCACAGATACAAAGACAACGGGATTATCACTTGATAGCGAAGCGGATATTGAAAAAGAATACAATTTAGTAAATAATCCGTTTATGTTTGATGATAGTTCGGGAGGAAGTCCGACAAGTGGTAGAATGTATGGAATTTATATGACCGACACAGTAAAAAACCGATTTTTAAGACAAGGCATAAAATATGAAATAAACGCACAGGGTATGCCGTGGTTAGAAGTTGGCGATAAAATCAATATTGTGTATTATAAGATAAATCCCGACGGCTCATTTGTTGTAGATGATGAGGGAGAAATTGAAACAGAAGTCTATACAACATACATATTAAGTCAAGAATTGACAGGAATTATTGCTTTAATGAATTATATGAAAGGTGAGTAAAAAATGGCATACGATAGAATATATTGGAATGACGGCTCGGAGGGTGGTACTCCGTTAAGTGCAGAAAATCTCAACATAATGGATAGTGGAATAGCGGAATTAGACACAGGAAAAGTTCCTATGACACGAACATTAGGCAGTTTTGATTTATCAAGCAACAAAACAGCAAAGCAAGTGCGTGACGGACTTGGTATTTCTGGAACTTATGAGGGGGCAGGTTTACCCGAAGAAAGCATAACATATAATACAAAAGATACCTATTTTAGAACAAGCACAAATGATTTGTATGTATTTAATAATAGTAACCCACAGGGTGAAAAGTGGGTGAAAATCAATGGTGGCAGTTCAATAAATATTGATACAGGACTTAATCATACAACTTCTGACGATTATGTATTGAGTGAAAAAGCGGTATTAGAGAATTTTTCACATATTACTTTTTCAAATGTAATTCCTGTTGGTACAACTACAAGAGGTGTAACAGGAGAGTTAAGATATTCTTCTTTAACAAGTAGATTGTTTTATTGCGTGTCTGCAAATGATGATACATCTACTTATATTTGGAAAGAAATATTAACCACAGATACAATAAAAACTATTTTAAAAGAATATCTAACAAAATCTGATGTTCCTAAATTTGTAGTAGGAAAAAATATTTTTAATTCGGAAATGGAATTTGGTGAATTAAGAAACGCAGACGGAAGCGAAAAAAGTTCAAGCACATTGATAAGAAGTGGTTTTATTAAGATTGAAACAGACAAAACTTACAGATTATCATATCAATTACAAGATTTATCCTCGCTATCATCAAGAAAATATTTCTATTATGATGAAAACAAAAATTTTATATCTTACGAGCAAGGTGGATATAGCCATACTACGCCAGAGGGTACAGAATATATTAGAATTGTTCTTGGAGAAGTGACTTCTATCACAGATGTTTACAACATCCAAATTGAATACGGAGAAATCGCCACACCTTACGAGCCGTATAAAGTTATGGTTACTATTGATAGTGTTGAGGGTTTGCAAGAAGAACTAAATTCAATTTCAGAACTTCCAACAAAAATTAACAGTGTAGGTTATCAAGAATTTGATTGCAATATACAAAGACAAATTTCCGATGTAATTAAAACAATACAATTTGATGATAGTAAGACCGCAAATGGTTTTTACAAAACTAACAAAACTTTCTCGGCAAATAATGATTACAGAACCCATTACTATCCTATCATATCGGGTTTTACTTATGATGTATCGACTTATGTGTTCTTTGGTTCTCAATCAAATGTTGCTCTTGCCTATGTCGATGAAGATAATGCTGTCATAAACACAGAGTTGGCAGGGATTGTTTCTGACAGCAGATATGTTACAGACTATTTTACTACAGCACCTAAAAACGCTGTTTATATGGCAGTTACTTGCAGAGTAAATCCTACATCAAGTGTAGCATATAGCGTTGTGCGAGAATTATCGCAGGTCAATATTGCGAATGAACTTAAACTAAATGAAAAAATCAATACTCATAAAGACATAATTACTGGCAGTCGTCAAAGAACTCCTCTTGTTAGTTTCGTTGATGATGATGGTTACTTATCTGCTTATACGCTGATTTTTGACATAATGAAAGAAAAGAAAATACCATTTGATATAGCGTATGAGAGTAGCGAAGCACCATACGATTTAATGGTGGATAAAGACTACCGTTTTCACAATTTGATGAAATATAATCAATTACAAGAGATGATTGACTATCGAGATGTTGATAGTCAATACACCGAGAAAAATCCTTTTGAGGGTGCAGGTGTTCTTGCCCACACGGGGACACCTCTAACACAAAAAACAGGTCAAGACCTGATAAATTATGTTGAGTCAAGTTATTATAACCTGACAAAAAGGGGAATATACCCAACTGGATTAGTTTATGCTTCGGGGTATTCAAATGAAGAAGTCCGAGATGTTGTTTCGAGGTATTACAAATATGCAATGCGAACAGGTTCTAATAAAGCATTGAGTAATTACGGTTGCGTTGCTAATTATTTTTTACATAGAATTGCTATGTATGGTTATTATTCAAGTCGTGCGGGTGTATATGACGCAAGTTTAATCGGTCAAAAAACATTTCAAGGTCAAGACTTTCCATATTATTTTACTGATGAAACAGTATTAGAGTGGTTAAAATCTTGCGTTGATGACGCTGTTAGTAATAACGGTTGGCTTATCTTTATGACTCACTCAGCAAATGTTTATACGAGCGAATATGATGATGTTTTTTGTGACCTTGACGGCACTCCTATAAACGAAGAGCAAATAATCAGAGATTTAATTGACTATATAAAGTCAATCAATGTAGATATTGTTAAGTCGGATTATGCTTTTGAAATTTTCGGCAACGCTGTAGAATGTGGTGATTATTTAGGACTTGACAATAACGAAATTACAAGTACACATACAAAACCCGGTGTTGCAATTAATCAACTCGGAGATTTAGACGGGATTGTCAAGCAAGCCGATATTAACTCGCTTATAAATAGGATAGAGCAACTCGAACAGGCACTTCAACAGAGGGAATGAGAGATGACTTAAAATTGGGAACAATATTCAAATAAATTTGAGGTGGCACAATGAACACGATTTATGTAAATTGTAAAAAGGAAGCATATTCCGAACAAAGACAATGGATAATCGGAGAGAACAAGTTTGAAAAAATCAAGGTAGTAATTGATAGAGATTTACTTTCCGATTATACAGCAACATTGAAAATTAAAGTCAATTTATCAGTGTATGATTTTCCGTTGATTATGAACGCAGAGAAAGAAAACGCAGTATCTCAATTAGTTGAGGTTGATAATTCTCTAACTATCGGTGTAGGATATATAAGGGCTTGGGTTGAATTTACGAAAGGTGATATATTAGGCTCTACAAATTCAGTTGTTTTTGAAGTAGATAATGTTAATACAAATGCTCCTGTAAATCCTCCTACTTCGGAGGGGTTAGGTGGTTTCACGGTTGATGACATTTCGCAAGTTGAAAACAACATAGCAAAACTTTATACAAAATCGGGATATGATAAAAATACAAACAAGTTAGTAACCGAAAGCGACCTTGCAGATGAAAAAGACTATATTGATGAAAAAATAGAACAAGAAGTAATAGATAGAAACAATGCTATATTAGTTGAAAGCACAGCAAGGCAACAGGCAGACAGCCTATTAAATACATCAAAAGCAAACAGAGTTGTAATTATCACAGACGAAAGCACAACAGTAAATGGACATACAGTTCCCTTGTTGAGTGAAGAACAGATTGAAGAAGCAAATTTGGGAGTTCTTGCAGGGGACAATGTTATAATAGGCTATGATACGATGTTCTTTGTTGTCGATAATGCAGACACCGAAACATTAGACCGCATTTCATTTGATTATTTCGGTATTATGACTTTGATTTATGGTGCTGACGGTTCTATTGAATACACAACATCACATTTGAAAGAAGTATTTTTAAGCGGGACAGAGGGTACTTTAACACAAGAACAGTATGATATTTTGTTAAATGAAAGCGGACTTATAAAGAATGGTGGAAAGATTTACCGATATGTTGAGGACGGAGTAAATTACAGAGCGTTCATAAATCTTGTAAGCCCGACAGATACAGAAATAGATTATAGTGTTATCTATATAAATACAAGCGAACAGGCGGTAAATTTTAAGCATTGGAACAAAGAAGAAGTTATACCTCCCGATATATCAAACAAAGAGGATAAATCAAATAAGATTAGCGAGGTACAAAATCCGCAGAGCGTAACTCAATATCCAAATATAAAGTTATTGATAGACCAGATAAATACACGGCAGACAGTAAAACCGAATACCGTTGATTATTTAATAGACCAAACAACAGGCAAATTGAACAATGTTTATTCTAATGCAAAAGTGGTTGAGATAGGAAGTTATCAATACATTTATGAAGATAAAGTCTTACCAGCGTTGCCTGTTGATATAGCAAGGCAAGTTTATACAGACGATAGAGCAGGAATACCGCAAGTATTACATTGGACTTTGTACGGCTCGGAAAACAACTTAAAAGTAGTATCAAGTGATTATGTAGCAGGGACTTATTCATTAGATGTTTTAGTGCATAATCAATATCATTGTGAGTATGAGTGGGACGATGAAACAACAGGAAGAATAAATCCAAATGTTGAGGGATATTTACCAAAGAGCAAAGTCAAGTCAACTCAATCCACAACGAGCGGTGAAGTTTACGATGTTACTTATATAAATTCAGTTGTGGGCAATATTGAAATTGCACTTGATGAGATAAGAGGTGTTACGGTATGAGCATTTCAGAAAAATTAGTCTTATTAAATCAAGACATAGAAAGTGCCGAAGAAAAAATAATCGAAAAAGGCGGAACTGTAACAAATAATGGCAGTTCTCACCTTGCTGATAATATTGATACAATTCCAACAGGCGAAGAAACCGATATTGTTGCAGACACAAGCGGTGTTACAACTTATTCAGCCTCATTTAGAGGACTCGGGTTCAAAATAGCACGGTTTCCTAATCTAACCAATTTGGTAAGACAGAGTTTTTATAATGATTTGACGATAGAAGAAGTTTATATGCCGAGTGTTGTGACTTTGGGCGGGGACGGAATTTTCAATGGTTGCACAAACATAAGAAATATTGACCTAAGTTCGGTTTCGAGTGGAATAAAATCGCTTATGTTCGATAATTGCAGTTCGTTGACAACAATTAGGCTCGACTTTGAAAATATTTTAGCAATTTCTGAAAATAAACAGTTTCAAAATTGTAGTTCTCTTGTTAGCGATTTCAATTTGCTAAATCTTGTGCTGACAACAAGTAATACCTCTGTTTTTGCAGGGTGCTTACTTTTAAAAAATTTTAACTTGCCGAAAGTGACTCTGCTGGGCGAGTATGTTTTTTTAAATTGCTCTTCGCTCAAGTCTATGTTTTTACCATCTTTAACGCAATTCACAAATAGAGGGGTATTTCAAAATTGCACATCTATGACAGCGTTAATTTTCAAAGAATTTGTAACTTTATATAGTACTGATGTTTTTACTTCGAATAATACATTATTTTATGTGCCGTCAGCATTAGTAGAAACATACAAGTCCGCAACAAATTGGAGTACACTTGCAAGCCGAATATTTGGTTATGAACAAGAAACAAGTATAGCGTTAAACGAAACATTTACGCCTAATCCAACAGCGACAGATATAGTAAGTTGGGACTTTATATCAGTAAACGAAGCGGGTTGCACGCAAAACAGTTCAACAGGGGCAATTACGATTATAGATGTTGGTTGTTTCGAGGGAACTGACGAAAGTTCGCATATCCTTGTAAGAGGTTTAAACGCAAACAATCAGCCTGTTTATTGCGGTTTAGTTCACATAACGCAGGAGGAAGAATTATGATACAAGTAATAGATTATATGACACGAGACGACGGAGTAAAGTTGATTGTTACATACGATGACAGAGACGAGTTCCCCTATCCCAAAAAGCCAAAGTTTAAAGACGGAAATGAGCCGATAAAAGGTTATATGGTACGACAGAAATCAACAGGACAATTATACCCGACACCGATTGATGTTGAAAATACGCAGGAATACGAAGAAACAGATGTGACTTTTGATTATTCTGAACCTGTTCCGCCAGAACCCGAAGAACAGGCAACGGAACAAGACTATATCGAGGCTCTGGAAAGGTTGGGTGTGTGATGACTAAATCGGAATTAAAACAGAGAAGTGACAAAAATTTCAATGAAACAAAAATTGCTTTGCAGACGGTTTATGATAATCTCAATAAAGGTCAACAGCAGAAGTTGTTGAAGAATGAAGAAGTAAAGGCTTTGCTTGAAAGATATGGGGTGATTTAATGGATTGGCTAGGAATATCTTTAACAATTATCGGCTCGGTGCTTGCTTCAAGTGGCTTTTGGGCGTTTCTATCAGCAAGAGCAGAACGAAAAGCAGAGAAGCAAGAAAAAAACAAAACTGACAAGAAGTTGTTACTTGCTATCGCACATTTCCGCATTTACGAACAATGCCGAATAGCCTTGAACAATGGCTACATATCATCAGCAGAGTTTGAAAACTTGACCGAACTTTACTTGCCGTATCACGAGTGTGGCGGTAACGGAACAGGTACGAGAATGTACGAAAAGGTAAAATTTTTACCGATTAAAGATGATTAAGAAAGGATTGATTTAAATGATTAAATTATCAGACAAAACATATCAAATATTGAAATGGGTAGTAATTATAGTTATGCCTGCCTTAAATGTGCTGATTAGTTCGCTATTCGGTACTTGGGGCATTCCCTACGCTGAACAGATTGTTGCGACATTATCCGCAATAGATGTTTTTCTTGGTGCGTTATTGGGCGTTTCGACATATAACTATAACAAGACAAAACAAAGCGGTGATGAACAATGACAATAAATTTCGTTTTGAACAT